>CANRIQ010000099.1 GCA_947630655.1 uncultured Clostridia bacterium
GCTCCCGCTGCGGGGGAATTTACTCTCAATATGAACGGCGCGCTTTCCGAGGACTACAATTCCGTTGCAACGGTGAAATTCCTCTACAACTGCACAAAAACTATAGCCCGGGACGAACTGCCCGACTTCAACGTTACAATTTAAAACCCCGTCTGCTTCGCGCGGCGTTGCGGCAGCCACAAAGGCTAGTCTGCAACGCCGTTCCCTCGCATACGGGGTTTTATTAACTTTGTAAAAAGAGCCGCCCTTTTCGAGCGGCTCTTTCTTGCTGTTTTAATAATTTACTTTTTGAGTATTTTCGAGAATTCCAACGCCTTCCCGAGGTCGCCCTCAACCTTCAGTTTGCCGAGCGTATACGCGGCAACGGGGTCGAGCTTTCCGTCCATAAGCTTTACGAAATTCGCGGGTTCCATCGTGATAGCGCAGGAGCGGTCGTTATACTCATACGGCTCCGCGGAAATTTTCCCGTCCTTAATTTCAACATAGAAAACACCGCCGTTTTTTCCGGTAAGATTTACCTGCACCGCAAGAAAATCCTTCCCCGAAGCGTCGTACTCCTTCGCCATAGCCTTTACCTTGGTCATAATCTCGTCAAATGTCATAATGTTCTCCTTCCTTTGTTCGCCAACTTTTACTTTCGGGTTATCTGAAATCCGCAACGTCAATCCACGTCAGCAGCAGCTCACGCTCTTCGGGACGCTTGAACTTAAGCTGTGCCGCCGCGACAATCGGAAGCCAGTCGTGAATTGCTTTCGTCTCAACTCCCGCCTTTTCGCAGTAGATTTTCAGATATTTTTCAGCCCACTCGGTGTGATGCTTCAGACAGAAATTTATATATGTCTTTGCAACGTCCGCGCAGGCGTTTCCCTGTTTTGCCTTAAGCCAGTCTACAATAAAAACCCCGTCTTTATTCACGATTATGTTATCGGGGGAGAAATCTCCATGACAAAGCGTATTGCTGTCCTGCATAGCGGAAAGGCGCGTTAAAAGCTCGTATTTTTTAACGTCGTCAATCATATCCAGCCCGTCAATCGAACGCTTTACATAATCCTTAAGTCTGCTGAGCTTCACCGACCGCAGCGAATTCAGCTCTATCTGAAGCTCCGCCATTTTCCCGAGATATTCGTCGGTTTTCGCGGGATTTTCGCGCATAAGCTCTTCCATAGTCTTTCCGCCGATATGCTGATATATAATCGCCCAGTTGCCGTCGATTTTTGTAATCTCCTCGAAAAGCGGAATTCTCGCAAAACCCGTTTCCTCAACCCTCGCGTGAGTGAGAGCCTCGTAAAGAACGACGCTTTTCGGCTCTTCGGGGTCTTTGAAAATCTTTACGCACCTGTCGTCCGCCTCGTACACGCGGACCTTCTCGCTTTCGGAGATAAGCTTTTTCAGTTCCATAAAACAGCACCGTCCTTTGCGGCATTGCCGCTTTCTCCCAACCTTATGTTGCATATTGCAAAAACGAAATCTCTGTAAGGCTGAATTGTTACTATATATTATAACATAATTTTTCCCTCTTGTCAATCATAAGAATAATTTTATTTTTACATATTGACAAACCATTGCTTCATAAGCTATAATAAATATAGTGCAGGCTGTAGATAAAGCCTCATCTGCGGCGTCAGCGTCACTGCGGCAGGCACAAAGCCTAGCCGCAGCACCGCTTCCTTGCATCTGGGACTTTCTCTACAGCCTGAGACTTGACTTTTTACACAGGCAGAGATATAATTAATTTAGCGTTTATTTATACAACAAACCGAAAAGAGGATAATTATGTCAAAATATTTCGGCACGGACGGCTTTCGCGGCGAGGCAAACCGCGATCTTACGGTAGAACACGCCTTTAAAATCGGGCGTTTTCTCGGAGCGTACTACGGGCGCGAGCACCGCTGTCAAGTCGTTATCGGCAAGGACACCCGCAGAAGCTCGTATATGTTCGAGTACGCGCTTACGGCGGGACTTACGGCGTCGGGCGCGGACGTTTTTCTGCTTCACGTCACTACAACGCCCTCGGTGTCTTATGTTGTCAGAACGGACGATTTTGACTGCGGAATTATGATTTCCGCGTCGCATAATCCGTTTTCCGACAACGGCATAAAGCTGTTCAATTCCAAGGGCGAGAAAATGGACGAAAACGTTATAGACGAGATTGAAAAATATCTCGACGGCGAGACCCCCGAGCTGCCACTAGCACAAGGCGAGGAAATCGGCAGAGCGTCGGATTATTCCGCGGGACGAAACCGCTATATAGGTTATCTTATTTCTTTGGCAACTCATTCGTTCAAGGGCAAGAGAATAGGTCTTGACTGCGCGAACGGCTCGGCGTTTGCTATTGCGAAAAGCGTTTTTGACGCTCTGGGAGCTAAAACCTACGTTGTCTGCAACAAGCCCGACGGCTTTAACATCAACAAAAACTGCGGCTCTACGCATATTGAAAATCTTGTAGAGCTTGTCCGCGAGGAACAGCTTGACTGCGGGTTTGCGTTTGACGGCGACGCGGACAGATGCCTTGCCGTGGACGAAAACGCAAATGTCGTGGACGGCGATAAAATTCTTTACATATACGGAAGTTATCTTAAAGAGCGCGGAAAGCTTGAAGGGAACACCGTAGTCACCACCGTTATGTCAAATCTCGGGCTGTACAAGGCTTTTGACGCTCTCGGGATAGCCTATGAAAAAACGGCTGTCGGAGACAAATACGTTTACGAGTGTATGAACGAAAAGGGCTATATTCTCGGCGGTGAAAACAGCGGTCACATCATTTTCAGCAATTACGCCAACACCGGCGACGGCATAATCACCGCGCTTATGCTTATGGGCGTGATGTGTTCCAAGAAAACCACTCTCGGAGAGCTTGCAAAGGGTATGACGACCTATCCCCAGCTTTTGAAAAACGTCCGTGTGACCGACAAAAACGCTGTCTTGAACGACCCCGACGTCCTCGCGGCGGTAAAAAAAGCCGAAAACGCTCTCGGAGCGGACGGCAGGGTGCTTGTCCGCCCGAGCGGTACAGAGCCGCTGCTTCGGATTATGACCGAGGCAAAAACCCGCGAGCTTTGCACAAAATACGTTGCGGAAATAGAGAATGCCGTCCGGGAAAAGGGCTATGTTTTGTGAGAATAAAAATTGACCGCACGGTAAATCTCCGCGCGGTCATTTTGTTATATTATTCCACCGCCAGAGCCCCGTTTTTCACGGTAACCCTTACGGTATCGCCCTGATGCAGCTTATCGGAGAGAATTTCCCGCGCGATAAGCGTTTCAAGATTGCGCTGCATATAGCGTTTAAGCGGTCTCGCGCCAAATGCGGGGTCATAGCTCTCGTCGAGGATAAGCTGTTTTGCCTCGTCGGAGATTTCAAGAGAAAGCTGCTTGTCGCGAAGCCTTTTTGCAAGGTCTTCAGCCTGAAGATTGATGATCCCGAAGATTTCATTTTTCGCCAACGGCTTGTAGAACACAATCTCATCAAGACGGTTTAAAAATTCGGGTCTGAACGAGCGTTTTAAAAGCGCGTCGACGTTTTCCCTCGCTTCCTCCGTTATCCCGCCGTCCTCGCCTATTCCGTCAAGAATAAACTGCGAACCGAGATTTGACGTGAGAATGATAATTGTGTTTTTGAAGTCAACTGTTCTCCCCTGGCTGTCGGTAACCCGCCCGTCGTCAAGCACCTGCAAAAGCACATTGAACACGTCGGGGTGAGCCTTTTCAACCTCGTCGAAAAGCACCACCGAGTACGGTTTTCTGCGAACCGCGTCGGTAAGCTGACCGCCCTCCTCGTAGCCGACATATCCGGGAGGCGCGCCGATAAGGCGGCTTACGGTGTGCTTTTCCATATATTCGCTCATGTCAAGGCGGATAATGCTGTGTTCATCGTCAAACAACGCCTCAGCAAGAGCCTTTGCAAGCTCGGTTTTGCCCACTCCCGTAGGACCTAAAAACAGGAACGAACCCAGCGGCTTTCCGGGGTCGTTTATTCCCGCCCGCGAACGCATAATCGACTCCGACACGCGCTCTACCGCCTCGTCCTGCCCGATAACGCGCTTGTGGAGTGTGTCCGCGAGGCGCAGGATTTTTTCGCGCTCGCCTTCCACCAGCTTGTCCACGGGAATTCCCGTCCAGCGCGCCACGATACGGGCGATTTCCTCCTCGGTGACCTTGTCGCGCAGCAAGGAATCGTTCTTCGCCGCCTCGGCAAGCTCCTCCTCCTTCGCAAGCTCTTTTTTAAGCTCGGGCAGCTTCCCGTACATCAGTTCCGCAGCCTTGTTGGTGTTGTATTCGCGCTGAGCCTTTTCAATATCGGCGTTTGTCTGTTCAATTTCCCGCCGCAGGTCCTGAACCTTTGTAATAGCGGTTTTCTCGTTTTCCCATTTAGCCTTCATTGCGGAGAATTTTTCCCGTTTTTCGGCAAGCTCCCGCCTGATGTCCTCAAGATGCTCGGCGGACAGCTTATCGGTCTCCTTTGAGAGCGCGGCTTCCTCGATTTCAAGCTGCATAATCGCGCGGGAAATCTCGTCCATTTCCGCAGGCATAGAGTCCATTTCCGTGCGGATCATCGCGCACGCCTCGTCCACAAGATCTATCGCCTTGTCGGGCAAAAATCTGTCCGTTATATAGCGGTTGGAGAGCGTTGCGGCGGCGATTATCGCGTTATCCTGAATTTTAACGCCGTGGAAAATCTCATACCGTTCCTTAAGTCCGCGGAGAATGGAAATTGAATCCTCCACCGTCGGCTCGTCAACCAGAACGGTCTGAAAACGCCGTTCAAGAGCCGGGTCTTTTTCGATATATTTTGAATATTCGTCAAGAGTTGTCGCGCCAATGCAGTGCAGCTCTCCGCGCGCCAGCATGGGCTTTAAAAGGTTTCCCGCGTCCATTGCGCCGCTTGTTTTGCCTGCCCCGACGATAAGGTGAAGCTCGTCGATAAACAGGATAATCCGCCCGTCGCTTTTTTTGACCTCGTTTAAGACAGCCTTCAGACGCTCCTCAAATTCGCCCTGATACTTCGCGCCCGCAATAAGCGCGCCCATGTCCAGCGAGAAAAGCTTTCTGTCCTTCAAATTCGCGGGAACGTCTCCGCGCACGATACGCAAAGCCAGCCCCTCCGCAATAGCTGTTTTTCCGACGCCCGGCTCGCCGATAAGGCAGGGGTTATTCTTGGTTTTTCTGGAGAGAATACGAATAACGCTCCGAATTTCGGAATCCCGCCCGATAACGGGGTCAAGCTTGTTTTGCCGCGCAAGCTCCACCAGATCCTGACCGTATTTATTAAGAACATCATACGTCTCCTCGGGATTTTGCGAAGTCACGCGCTGGTTTCCGCGGATTTCCTGCAACGCTTTAAGAATTTTGTTCTTGTCCGCGCCAAAGCTCTTGAAAAGCCCCGCTGTGTCGCTGTCGGGAGCTTCAAGCAGCGCGAGCAGAAGATGCTCCACCGACACAAAATCGTCCTTCATACGCTCGGCTTGTTTTTCAGCCTCGGCAAGCGCGCGGTCAAGCTCGGTTGAAATGTAGATTTTTCCCGCTTCTCTGCCGCTTCCCGAAACGCGCGGCATGCCCTCGATAAACTTAAGCGCGGCGGTTTTAAGAGCAGAAGCGTCCACGCCCGTTTTCGAGAAAATCTGCGGGATAAGCCCGCCCTCGTCGGACAGCATCGCATAAAGCAGATGCACCTGCTCTACGCAGTTGTTCTGATACGACGCCGAAACGTCCTGCGCTAATTGTATCGCCTCGGCTGATTTCTGAGTAAGCTTGTTAGGATTCATAAAAATACCCCCTTATATTATAACCTTGCAATCGGACATTATTTCCCGATAAAACGTCTCTGCCGCGCGTTCGCCCGCCTCAATATCGGGCAGCCGCGCAAAATATTCCTTCATTGCCCCGTCAAACGCCGCCATATAGTCCGCGACCGCCGCTCCGACCTCGTCGTCGGACACTCGCTCGTCGGGCATATTCAGCATTCTGGTGAATTTCCCGTCCGACATCGTATACACGATTTTCCCGAGCTTATCCGCCGCGAATTTCTGTTCCAGCCTTGTCCAGCATCGGAAAAACCCCGTAAGATCGTCAATAAGCTGCGCGTTCTGCGTTCTGAACGACACCCGCAGCTCCCCCGCGCGTTTCCCGTTTTGAGAGTACATCTCCACGGAGTATTTCACGGTAGGATTATATCGGTATTTCAGCGAGGTTCTCGCCGAAAGCACCCCGCCCGCGGGCTTTGCCGACAGCATAAACGCGCCGTTTATCGAGCGTTCAAGGCTGTCCAGAATTTCCCTGAACCGCATTTCGGGGGTGATATACGCCACCCGTTCCGCGAGAATTTGGTTTATCATCGCGCTTCGCGAGAGGTTCGCCGCGCTTGCAAGAGCGTCCACCGCCTCCACCACCTCGTCCGACAAAACAAGCGAGTAAATGCTTTTATTCACGAAATTCACCTCAGTTCCTTCGGAAATTGTTCCTTGCTGTTAATAATTGTACCACAAAGTTAATAACTTGTCAAGCAAATTCAGCAAATTCCCTCACAAATTTTACGTTAATTTTTTGTTCAGTTTGCACAATTTAATAAAAAAGATGAAAAATCTCTTGACAAATACCCCCTAGGGGTATATAATAATTTCGGGAGCTGATGAAAATGGAAGAAAAATGTCCGCACTGCGAGTGCTGCGGGAAGAAAAAGGAGCGTTCTCCCGAGGAGTACAGGCGGCTTATAAACCGCCTTAACCGCATTTCGGGGCAAATCAACGGCATAAAGAAGATGGTGGAGGAAAGCGCGTACTGCGTGGATATTCTGGTACAGTCGTCGGCGGTGTCGGCGGCTCTAAATTCCTTTAATAAGGAGCTGCTCGGTGAGCATATAAGGACCTGCGTGGCGGATAATATACGCGAGGGCAACGACGACGTTATAGACGAGCTTGTACACACTCTTCAGAAGCTAATGAGATAAAACGGGGTGATAATTTGACTCAGTATAATGTTACTGGAATGAGCTGCGCGGCATGCTCCGCGCGGGTTGAAAAAGCCGTTTCGGCGGTGGCGGGGGTATCGTCCTGCTCGGTAAGCCTGCTTACGAATTCAATGGGCGTTGAGGGCACGGCAAAGCCCGCGGATATTATAAAAGCCGTCA
>CANRIQ010000100.1 GCA_947630655.1 uncultured Clostridia bacterium
GCTGTCCTTGCCCTCGACAAACTGCCCGAAAACGTAAGGCTCAAGGCAGCGTTTTTCCGCGAAATCGTTATATGTCGCGGGAGCAGCCTCCTTCCAGTACATATACGCCATATCGCCGCGCCCGAGCAACGCCTCCGCGAGAATAAGCCAGCCCTGCGGCTGCGAGAAAATTCCCGCATTTTCCTTAACGCACCTGTTGAAGCAATACATAAGCGCGCCCTCAAACGCGTGGTTTTCATACGGCGGGTACATAACCATTGCGCCGTAGGGGGTGTTGAGTTCCGAGAAAACGCTGTCAAGGGCGGTTTTTCCCTGCTCCTCGTCCGCAAATCCCGAAATTACCGCCCAGCTCTGGGGGTTAAGCCACATTGACGCTTCCGGGTCGGAACGCTTTCCGATAACCGTGCCGTCCTCCTTGTATCCGCGTATAAAGCGGTCGCCGTCCCAGCAGTCATTGAGTGCGCCGCACAGCTTTTCGCGTATTTCATCGAGGTATTTTATATAACCTGTATCGGATTTAAGCTCGGCGTATTCGCGGAGAATTTTGACTGCATACACAAGCTGAAACGCCACAAACGTGCTTTCCCCGTGCTTTCCGAGCCGCAGGCAGTCGTTCCAGTCGGCGTGAAGTCCCGCGGGCATTCCGTGAACGCCTAAGTTGTTCATGGAGAACATCACCGCGCGTTTTAAATGCTCGTACACCGTGCCTTTTTCGCCGTTGTCGGCAAAGAAAACCTCCTCGTCAAGAAACGCCGTATCGCCGCTCTCGCCGATATACTTCGCGACAGTCGGAAACAGCCACAAGGCGTCGTCCGCGCGGTAGGACGGGTGACCCGTCTCCTTGACGTATTCGGGGTCGTCGGGGGTGTTTTCATGCCCCGGGTCGTGAGTGTATTTTACAAGCGGCAGTCCCGCGCCGTTTGTCACCTGCGCCGACAGCATAAATTCTATCTGCTTTTTCGCTATTTCGGGAGCCAGATGAATAATACCCTGAATATCCTGAACCGTGTCTCGGTAACCGAAGCCGTTTCGCAGTCCGCAGTAGCTGAACGAAGCCGCCCTCGACCAGATAAACGTAATAAAGCAGTTGTAGGCGTTCCAGGTGTTTACCATGTTGTTGAAATCGGAATCGGGCGTGTGAACGGCGAAATTGTCAAGCTTTTTATGCCAGAATTCCTTTAATTCGGAAAGCTCTTCGCGGACAGCGTCGGAATTTTCGTACCGCTCTATAATTTCGGCAGCCTTTGTTTCGTCCTTTTGTCCGACAATAAAAACAAACTCCCTTGTTTCGCCCGGGGCAAGCTCAACGTCGCTTTGAAGCGCGCCGACGGAGTTCCCGCAGTAATTAAGCTCCCCCGAAAGCCCCTTTTCCACACCGACGGGATTTCCATAGCCGCGGTATGCTCCCAGAAACGCGTCGCGGTCGCCGCAGTATGCCGAAACGGGGGCTTTCGCCAGACCGAAAAATCGGGAAATTCCGCCCTGAAGCTCGTTTTGCCGCTGGAGAATGAATTTGTCCTTGAAGTAGGTATGCGTGATAAACAGCGTATATTGCAGATTTATCTGATCCTGCTCGTAATAATTCTCGTTTACAAACTCGCACGCGCCCGTGACGGAGATTTTTCTCGCATGGTCGCTTTTGTTGGTAATTTTTGCCGACCAGACCTCATAGGTTTTGTCAAGCGGAACATAATATGCCGTTTCGGCGCGAATTCCCTTGTATTCCGAGGAAATAACGGTGTAAGCCGTGCCGTGGCGGCATTCGCTTTTATACTCCGAAAGCGGCTTGCACACGGGAGACCACGACGCGCTCCAGAAGTCGCCGTCCTCGCGGTCTTTGATGTAGATATAGCGTCCCGGAAGGTCGTTTGACAGAGAATTAAAGCGATAGCGGAGAATTCTCCCCTTCGCGCCGCTTTTTTCAAAGCTGTACCCCGCGGCGTTGTTGGAAATAATCGCGCCGTATTCGGGCGAGCCGAGATAATTTGCCCATGGCGCGGGAGTGTCGGGGCGGGTTATGACGTACTCCCTGTTTTGTTCGTCAAAATAGCCGTAGTTCATATAATTACTCCTTTAAAACAGTTTTTACCGTAAATTTACGCGTTCTCCCTATAATTATACCATAATCTTCCCGAAAAACAAGGGCGGTCTTTTGCACAAATTTTTTGTGTTGAATTTGTGAAATTTGCCGAGCGGCTCTTTGCGCGGTGAAAATCTCTTGAAATCTGTCTGCGAATAGTGTATAATAAATGTGTATGGCAACTTTGCCTTATTATGTGAATTTACACAAGGAGAAGGATTATGAACATTCTGATAGTGGGCGGCGGCGGTCGCGAACACGCGATTGCGGCGGCTCTGAAAAAATCCCCGAAGGTCGAAAAGCTGTACTGCGCACCCGGAAACGGCGGAATTTCCGCGCTTGCGGAGTGCTTTCCCGTAAAGGCTGTGGATATTGACGGCATTTTAGGGCTTGCGAAAAAGCTTCGCCCCGATTATGTTTTTGTCGCTCCCGACGACCCGCTTGTTATGGGAATGGTGGACAAACTGAACGCCGAGGGCTTTAAAACGTTCGGACCGCGCGCAAACGCCGCAATTCTCGAGGGCAGCAAGGCGTTTTCAAAGGGACTTATGAAAAAATACGGCATTCCCACGGCGGCTTACGAGACCTTTACCGACGAGCAGAAGGCTGTCGAATACATTAAAAAGCAGAATTCCTATCCCGCAGTAATCAAAGCGGACGGTCTGGCTCTCGGAAAGGGAGTTATTATCGCGAAGGATTTTGACGAAGCGAAGGCTGCCGTTCACTCTATGCTGGTGGACGGAAAATTCGGCAAGAGCGGCTCGGAAATCGTTATCGAGGAATTTATGGACGGCAACGAGGTGACGGTTCTGGCGTTTACTGACGGCAAGACCGTAAAGCCCATGGTGTCCTCCATGGATCACAAGCGCGCAAACGACGGCGACGAGGGCTTAAACACGGGCGGCATGGGAACTGTCGCGCCGAACCCGCTTTATACTCCCGAAATCGCCGCGGAATGCATGGAGAAGATATTCAAGCCCACCATTGCCGCTATGAACGCGGAGGGCAGACCGTTTAAGGGGTGCCTGTACTTCGGGCTTATGCTGACGAAAAACGGCGCGAAGGTCGTCGAGTACAACTGCCGCTTCGGCGACCCCGAAACGCAGGTTGTTTTGCCGCTGCTTGAAACCGACCTTGTCGATATTATGGAGGCAATCTGGGACGAGCGGCTGGATTCGCTTGACATCAAGTGGAGCAAGGGCTCCTGCGCATGCGTTGTAATGGCGTCGGGAGGCTATCCCGAAAAGTACGAAACAGGTAAGGAAATCTCGGGTCTAGACGATTTCGGTCAATGCCCCGACGCTTACGTCTATCACGCGGGAACAAAGCTTGAAAACGGGAAATATCTCACGTCGGGCGGGCGCGTGCTGGGCGTTACCTGCACGGGGGAAACCCTCGAAAAGGCTTTAAATTCCGCGTACAAAGCCGTGGAAAATATTTCCTTTGAAAAGGCTCACTACAGAAAAGACATCGGCGCGAGGGCTTTGGGCAAGAGGTAAGATGAAGTATAATTTTGTCGCTCCGTGCCATTTCGGGCTGGAAAAAACGCTGTCCTTCGAGATAAAACGCATAGGCGGCGAGAACGTTGAAGTAAACGACGGGCGGGTGTTCTTTTCGGGGGACGCGAAAACCTGCGCTGCGGCGAATATTTCGCTTTCTGTGGCGGAGAGGGTTTGCGTTGTTCTGGGAAGATTTCGCGCGGAAACGTTCGACGAGCTTTTCGATAATATTCTGAAGCTTCCGCTGTCGGAGTTTGTCGGGAAAAACGACGCGTTCCCGAACAGCGGTCATACGCTGAATTCTAAGCTGTCAAGCGTTCCCGCCTGCCAGAAGATGATTAAAAAAGCCATGGCGGTAAATCTCGGGAAGGCATACGGCGTAAACGTTCTGCCCGAGGACGGGAAAATTTGCAAGATAAGGTTCTCGATTATGAAAAACGAGGTTACCCTTATGCTTGACACCTCGGGAAACGGGCTTCATAAGCGCGGTTACCGCCCCGAAAGCAACGCCGCGCCCATTCGCGAGACGCTTGCGGCGGGGATTGTCGATATTGCGAGAGTGCGGGCAGGGGACGCGGTTGTCGATCCGTTCTGCGGGTCGGGAACTATTCTTATAGAGTCCGTTTTCAAGGCGTTGAATATTGCTCCCGGGCTTTCAAGGCATTTTGCCGGGGAACATATGAAATTCCTCCCCGCTGATGTTTGGAAAGCCGCCCGCGAGGAGGCAAGCTCGAAAATCGTTACGGACGCGGAATTTGAAGCGCGGGGTTACGATATAGACGGGGAATGCGTAAGGCTTACCCTCGAAAACGCCAAACGCGCGGGAGTGGAAAAATATATCCGCGCCGAAAAGCGCGATATACACGATTTTGAAAAGCTGCAGGACAAGTGCAAATTCATCACAAATCCGCCCTACGGAGAGCGTATGCTGGAAATTTCCGAGGCAAGGGAGCTTTACCGCGCAATGGGAGAAAGGCTTTTGCCGCTCGGGGAGAATTCGCTTTTCGTTATCACTCCCGACGAGGAGTTTGAGAGTATTTTCGGGCAGAAATGCCAAAAAAACCGCAAGCTCTACAACGGCATGATGATGTGCAGGCTTTATTCTTATTTTTAATGTGTACCGAAAGCGTTTTATAATGAAGAGAAAAATCAAACCGTCATTCGACAAAGCGGAGATACTTACGTCATTTGTGTATTTGTGCGCTCAAAGCACCGCGCTTATGTACGTTTTGTGCAGAAGCCATGTTTTTGTGTGCAGTATCATAATGACGGCGGTGTCGTTCGGGATTTTTATGCTGTTTTACAGGCTGCGGAAGCATAAGGGCTTTTCGCTGCTGGCGTTCGTGCTGCTGTTTTTGCTGGTGAACACCGTTTGCAGCATTATCGGAAACCCCTATTATTCGCCGTCGTTTTTGGAATTCATATTCACAACGTCGAACTTCTTTAACGTGTACTATGCGGGGGCGGCAATACTGCTGTTTTCGATGATAATAGGGTTTACGGGCTTTTATTTCTCGGTAAACCTTCCGCGCCCCGGGTTTTTATTGCTTACGGCGTATATCCCGCTTATTCTCGGCGCGAGAACGCTGGGCGGGCTGCCCGTGGGGATAATTATCTTCCTTGCGGCGGGGTATCTTACGGCGGCTTTCGGGCTGTCAAGGGCGGAATACCCTACCGAGGTTACCTATTTCGACGACCAAAACGCCCGCCGTGAGCGGCTTTCAATGTTTGCCGCGCTTGGCGTTTCGGCGGCGGTGCTGCTTATAATTCTCCCGAAGATGAGCAATACACCGTATTCGGGTTATACAGACACCATTTTCAGGGGAAGAACGTCGTATTACGGCAGGGCAACTCTTACCAATTTTGTGGAAAATTCCGTTCCCAACCGCGGAAACAATACGCCGTCGAACGATACGCTGTTTTACGCGCTGACGGACTATCCGCAAAACGTGTCAAGGTGGTCCTACGACCTGTACAACGGCAAGGAGGGCTGGACATATATTGATGATTATTCCACGGGTTCGGCAGGCTGGGAAAGCAGCCGCCGTCTGTTAAACCAGGGGGCTCTTGTAAAGCAGCTTAAAACTGCCGTTTCCGAGGGAAAGCTTTCGGAATACCGCGATGAGATAGAGGCTCTTGAAGACACCCAGTTTAACTCCGCGCAGATGACAATCCGCATTACCGAGGGCAACGAAACCTCCGTTGTAATGCACCCGAACAACACGTTCGGCGCGAGCATAAGCGGCTTTAGCGGGAAAATTTACCGAACCCCCAAAGATGAGATGTTTGTCGGGGACGATATGGAGGAAAATGCCACATACGTTCTGCGGTATTATGTGGGAGATCCGGGCGCGGGGCTGTCGCGGCTTGCCGAGAGCGGGGAGCTTGCGAAAATCCTTGACAAGGCTTATGAAGAAGACGCGATAAGCTATGAAATGTACTCCGCCATAGTCGAGGAAAAAGACGCCGCAGGGCGGTATTATGCCGATACGGGCGGCGACGGCGGCATTCCCGACAGCATAAAGGCTCTGGCGCGGGAAATCACGGCGGGTCTTACAAACGATTACGACAGGGCGCGGGCAATTGAAAGCTGGTTCGGGACGGCGAATTTTGTGTACGATCTGGATTTCGTCCCCGCAGAAGCAACCGCGGAGTATTTCCTGTTTGACAGCCGCCGCGGGATATGCACCGACTTCGCGACGGCGTCTACGCTGCTTTTGCGGGCGGCGGGAATTCCCGCGAGGTACACCGAGGGGTTTGTGTTGAAAGAGGACTCCCGCGATATAAACGGCAGATACGTTGTAACCGCCGCCGAGGCGCACGCCTATGCGACCGCTTATATAGAGGGCTGCGGCTGGATAGAAATTGACGGCACAAAATACGCCCGTACCGAGGACGCTGCCGACCGCCTGCAAACCGCGCTTTTCTTCGTGTTTCTGGCGGCAGCGGTTATCGCGGTGCCCTGCATTATTTTCCGCAGGCAGCTTTCCGAGCTTGTTTTTGCGTTGAGATTCAGGCTTATGGGCAAAAACAGCCGCATAAAAGCCGTTTATCTCAGAACCCGCAAGCTTGTCTGCAAAATACCCGATATTCCCCCCGAAAGCGCGACCGCCGAGGAGGTTCGGGATATAATCGCGAGGTCATTGCGGCTGGAGCGCGAGGCGGAGGAGATTACCTCTGCCGCAAACGAGCTGTTTTACGGCAGCGGCAGCCCCGACGCCGACGAATGGGCATTG
>CANRIQ010000101.1 GCA_947630655.1 uncultured Clostridia bacterium
TATTATGCGGGATTTTTCGAGGGTATTTGTTACGGTGAAGGGGGAGAATGCTCTTCGCGGCGGACACCCGTGGGTGTACGGCGAGGAAATTCTCGATGTCCGCGGCGGGTATGAAAACGGCGGGCTTGTCGATGTTTTCAGTTCTAAGGAGCGTTATCTCGGCACGGGTTTTGTCAATGACAATTCCAAAATCCGCGTGAGAATTATCTCCCGAAACCCGAATGATAAATTTGACCGCGATTTTTACAGGCGGCGCGTTCGCTACGCGCTGGAGTACCGAAAAACCGTTATGGCGGAGGATTTTTCGTGCTGTAGGCTGATTTTCGGGGAGGCGGATTGTTTTCCCGGGTTTACGGTTGACAGGTTCGGCGATATTCTGGTAACGCAGGTTTTGTCGCTTGGGATTGATAAAATTAAGGAAATGCTGTACGAGCTGCTTGTTGAGGAGCTTGAAAGGCTTGGCGAGCATATTTCCGCAATTTATGAACGGTGCGACGTTAAAATCCGCGAGCTTGAGGGTCTTGAGCAGTACAAGGGCTTCTGGGGCGGGCTTCGGACGGATTTGCCGGGAGTGACCGAGATTGTTGAGAACGGAATTCGATATTCTGTTGATTATATAAACGGGCAGAAAACGGGATTTTTCCTTGACCAGAAGTACAATCGGCAGGCTATTCGGCGAATTGCCCGTGGGAGAGCGGTTCTCGACTGCTTCACGCATACGGGAGCTTTCGCTCTGAACGCCGCTGCGGCGGGAGCAAAGCTTGTAAACGCGGTGGATATTTCCGAGGACGCTGTTGAAATGACAAAAAGAAACGCCGCGCTGAACGGGCTTTCGGATAAAATGCAGTTCACGGCGGCAAATGTGTTCGATTATCTGACGGAGCTTCACAAAAACGGCGGCAGTCCGTATGATTTCATAATTCTTGACCCGCCCGCGTTCACAAAGAGCAACAGCACCGTGAAAAACGCTGTCCGCGGGTACAAGGAGATAAACCTTAAGGCAATGCGCCTGCTTCCGAGGGGCGGGTATCTGGCGACCTGTTCCTGCTCGCATTTTATGACAGAGCCGCTTTTCAGGCAGATGCTGCATGACGCCGCCGCAGACGCCGCTGTCTCGCTCCGGCAGATAGAGGCGCGCCGACAGTCTCCCGACCACCCGATTTTGTGGAACGTCCCCGAGACCGATTACCTGAAATTCTACATCTTTCAGGTTGTATAATTGCATAAAAAACGCCCCCGAACCGAAACTCGGGGGCGTCTTCTTTCGGTTATGCGCGAACGTTCAGCAGCATACCTCTTCCATCGGGTGAAGGCATACTGTCAAGCATTTCGGTGATAGCCTCCATGGACTGCTCGGAAAATTCCATGTTTTTCTTGAGCATTCCGACCGCCAACGCCTGTTGCGTGTTCGTCGCAGCCATTTGCATGGACATCGACGCAATAGCCATCTCCATAAAGCCTAACCTCCTTTACCGTTTTCTTTATTTTATCACACTTTATCAAATTTGTCAATAGCTTTTCTTGAATTTATAAAAAATATGACATTTGTGTATAAAATCTCTTGATTTTTTGAAAAAATTATAGTATAATATAGATATACAGCATAGCAGGAATGATTATGCTAAATGGAAATTTTTGTAAGGAGTTTTTTGTATGGAAAGTAATATCCTCCTTGAAAGCGGTACTAACGAGCTTGAAGTGCTGGAGTTTATGGTCGGAAAACAGAATTTCGGCATAAATATCGCTAAAGTAAGCGAAATTATGAATTATCAGCCGATGATCCCCGTGCCCGATTCTCCCGAGGCGTTCGAGGGCGTGTTTACTCCGCGCGATAAGGTCATTTCTGTTATCGATTTACATAAGGTGCTTAATAAGGAAAGCGATGATTCGGGTCACGATTTGCTTATTATCTGCAACTTCAACCAAATGGACGTGGGATTTCATGTTTCCTCCGTCAAGGGAATTCAGCGTATCTCGTGGGAGGACATTGAAAAGCCGCCGAGAATTTCCGGCGACGGTCAGCAGAATATCGCTACCGGTATTGCGAAGCTGTCGGACAGAATTATTCTGATTCTCGACTTTGAGAAGATAGTATCCGATATCAACCGTTCTGCGGTAATCGACGCTACGGGCGCGACGATGACCGATGAAAGCAAGGCTGAAAAGCATATTGTTATTGCGGAGGATTCGCCGTTCCTCAATACTCTTATTAAAAACACGCTTGGCGAGGCGGGTTATAAGAACGTTGTTTCTTTCGATAACGGCAAGGACGCGTGGGATTATATAAGCGGTCATAAGACGCTTCCCGGGAATATTCTCGATCAGATTGCGTGTGTTATAAGCGATATTGAGATGCCGCAGATGGACGGTCACCACCTTACAAAGCTTATCAAGGACGATGAGACCTTGAAAAAGATCCCCGTGTACCTGTTCTCCTCGCTTATTAACGAGCAGATGCGCGCTAAGGGCAACTCTGTGGGTGCTGATGCGCAGTTCTCAAAGCCGCAGATCGGCGCGTTGATAAACTATATGAACGACCACATCTGAGAATTTTTGGAAATAACAGTAAAGACGCTTTTGTTAGTAAAAGCGTCTTTTTGTTTTACCTGATTTTATTAAGTTTACCCTTATCCATCTCGCACACCGTGTCGCACAGCGCGTCAATATCCTCGGCGGAGTGGGAGGCTATCAAAATCGTTTTTCCCGACTCCTTGAGGTCAAGCAGATACCGCCGCATATCAAGCACCCCGTCCTTGTCCAGACCGTTCATCGGCTCGTCGAGAATAAGCAAATCGGGATCCTCCATAATCGCCTGCGCAAGCCCCAACCGCTGGCGCATTCCGAGAGAATATTTTTTAACGGAGCGTTTAAGGTTCGGGTCAAGTCCGACTTTTGACATCGCGGCGCGGACATGCTCTGCATTGATTTTCCCGTTCAGATTTGCAAGCAGCTTCAGATTTTTATAACCCGAATAATACGGGATAAATCCCGGAGTTTCGATAATTATCCCCGTATTTTTCGGAAAATCAAGGTCTTTGCCTATGCGTTTTCCGTCAATAAAAATTTCTCCGCAATTTGGCTTTACAAAGCCGCAAACGCACTTCATCAGCATTGTCTTGCCGCTGCCGTTTCTGCCGATTAAACCGTGTATTTTTCCGCGCTCAAAATTGACGTTTATGTTATGCAGGATAACCGTTTTCCTAATGGTTAAATTAACGTTTTTGATGACTATCATAATTCGCTGCTCTCCATGCTCTCCGTTAAATTAAGTTTTTTCAAGCCGAGGAAATTGAACGCCGAGAGGATAATTATCGCCGCCGCAAAATACAAAAACGACGCCCACACGGGATATATCGGCTCTTTCAGAATTTCCTCGTAATGCAGCCACATTATCGTGTTTGCCATAGGAAACGCCCACCGCAGCTCCGAATACAGCGAGGTTGTCGAAACTCCCGGCGCGATTATTCCCATTGCTGCGGCAAATCCCGCAGCGTTTCCGAAAAGTATCTTGAACAGGTAAATTATAAGCGAGAGCGTCAACAAATACGCGCTCATTAAAATAAACGTCTGCAATAACGCTTTTATCATCGGGATTTGGTTGTAAAGATTTGACGGCAGCAGCTGCGAGTCAAAATTAAACGCCTCTTCGGGAAAACGGGAGTTGTATTTTGTGACCGCGTCGCTCCAGTTCGTGCCGAATTTTCCGCCCGAAAACAAAATGCTTGACAGCAAAATCGCGCTCATAAACGTGAAAATCGCCGAAATGAGGAACAGAATTTGCCCGCAGAGCCAGTTCCTTTTTCCCGTGCGCGAGATAAAAAACATTGTGTTCCCGCCGAATTTCGGATAGTCAGCCAGCAGCACCAAAAACACCAGCGGAATAAGCATTGCAAGCATTCCCGAATTTCCCACGGCGATAAACGGCTCGAAAATTATCAGCTTTTCGCCAAATTTTTCGGCGCGCGCGGCAAGCGGCTCTATCGCGAGCGTTTTAATAAAAATCAGCAGCACTCCGAGAATTATTATCCTCGGATTTGTTATCCACCTTATATATTCCGTTTTCGCAACGGAGAAAATTTGTTTTATTGTCCTATTCACCGCAGTCCCTCCGATTACATTGAATTATTGCAAATCCCGCGACAAAAACGGCGGCTGATATGCCGTAAAACAACAGCGTCTGCCAAAGAAAGGCGTTTTGATCGATGTACAACAGCGACTCGGGGCTGATAAATCCAATGATTTTAAGGAGCGTATTATTTGCGTTTTCTGCGGAGAAGGCTTTGTTTTGGAGCATATAAACGGTTTGCGTGAACGCGTATTTTAAGAAAAACGGAATACAAATTATCAGATATTTATTCCCCGTAACGCTTGAAAAAAACATTGCAGGAACGCTCCAAAACGCGCCGTAGAGCCACATTCCTAGAATTGCTTTCCAAAATGAAAATGCAAAAAACGCGTCGGAGGAGCCGGGGAACAGAAAATACACCGCTCCACAAAAAACAGCATAACCGAGGGACATAGCAAGCCCTCCCGAAAAAATTCCCGCAAAACAGCGCGAAAAATTGTACCAAAGTTTCGAGGAGCGAAAAATCCCGTAACGCGCCGCTTTGCTGACGCGTTCCGCGCATATCTGCGGCACGAAACAAAACGCCGCGATTATCGGCGCAAACAGCGTTATCCAGCCGCTTCGCGCAAACGACATCACATAAGAATTCCCGAATTCCAAATGCTCGGAAAGCTCCTCTCGCGGAAAATGCAAAAGCGCGTTTATAACCGAATATCTGTCCATTGTCTGCGGCTCGGTGTAGATTTCCGCGCCAAACAGCAGTATCACCGTAAAAATTACGCAGATGTAAAATCCCGCTGACGTGAAAATTTTCCTTAATTCAACCAAAAAATTTCTCATAAAGCTACCTGTCCGAGTAATTAAATTCGCCGTCGACTGCGTTTACAAAACAATGGTAGGTGATGTCGTCGTTCGGGTTGTAAATATCGATTTCCCACGCGGGATTTACGGGACATCGGCTTTCTGCCCAGTTTCCGCTGCCGAGGTCGTTGTCTTTTTGATAAATAAGCTCCGCTTTCGTAACCTCAAAATCCACATAATCGGTCATCTTGTCGCGCGTTATTTTCACCGCCTCGGAAAACGGCAGAAATTCCGTGAATTGCTCCTCGTCGATAACGGTATGACTTCTGTTTGTATTGTAAAGCCGGTCGATATAATGGCAGTTTATCATTTGTGCCTCAAATTCGATATCAAACGGAATGCTGTCATAGATGTCTGAAACGTAAATTTTGTAGTAGTAAAGGTCGTCGGTCATTTTATAGACTGAAACACTCCGCACGCACATATCAAAATAAATTTGCGCGACGCTCGGCATTTTATTTATGAAATCTGTCACAAAATCAGCCGCGTCTTTTATCGAAATTTCCCCGTCCAGCAGCGGAAAGCTCTCCCCGCTGTCGGGAGAGTATTCCCCGATAAAAACGGTCTTCGGCAGAAAGTATTCGTCGGTGTTTTTGCTTATAACGCCAAGCTCCTCCCCGACTTTATCATAAACGCCGCGGCTTATCTGCGTACTGCCGACGCCCGCAGGCGGCTGATAAAACAGATATACCTTTTCGTAACCCTCTCCGGCTGTTCTTTGGTCGTAAAAAAACACAAACGGCTGGAGCGTGT
Organism: uncultured Clostridia bacterium; assembly: GCA_947630655.1. Classification (GTDB taxonomy): domain Bacteria; phylum Bacillota; class Clostridia; order Oscillospirales; family Ruminococcaceae; genus CAG-115. The sequence goes on from CANRIQ010000101.1 coordinate 5,681, forward strand.
CGCTCATAATTTCGTCATAGCAGTCGCTGAGCTTCGCTTCGCGGACAAATTCGCCCGTTCTCGTATCTTTAAGGTCGATTTTAAGGTAACCTTCGTCAAATTCGGCATTCGGGTAAGCATATTCAAAAAACGCGTGAAAATCCTTTAAAACGTCCCCGCCCGACGGAAAAGGCGGAATTCCCGTATAAAACGCGCTGACGTGTCCGAGGCTTTTCGGGACGTGCGCCGTAAAGTTGTCCGACAGCTTGAAATCCGAATTTTCCCCTATAATTTTTGCGGCTTCCTCGGTTGAGTAATCCACACGGGGATTTTCGTGGTTTGTAGCGTTAAAATCGTCGGGTATGTAAATTTCATCATCATACTCGGTCTTAAATCCCATAAATTCTCCCGAAACGCTGTCCGAAGAATTGTCCTGCAAAACTTTTTTGCTGTCACATGCCGTTAAGCTCAAAGCCATTGCCGAAAGCAAAACTGCCGAAAAAAGCTTTTTCATAATTATCCCCCTTAAGGCTTTAAGTAAAATACTCAAACGTGCCGTCGACTGCGTTTACAAAACAATCATAGGTAATATCATCGTTCGGATTGTAGAGCTCGACTTTCTACGCGGGATATACCGGGATTTGGGTTTCGCCCCAATTTAACGACCCTATAGCCGATTTTTGTTTGTAGACAAGCTCCGCTCTTGTAATCTCAAAATCCACATAGTCGGTCATCTTTTCGCTTGCTATTCTGACCGCCTCGGGAAACGGCAAAATCTCATTAAATTGCTCTTCGCCGATAACGGTTTCCGTTTTATCGGTGCAGTAAATGAAATCGACATCGCCGCATTCAATCATACCGCCCGCGTTCATGTCACGGTTGGAATCATGGGAATGATTTCCGTTCATCATATAATCAAACGGAATATTATCATAAATTTTTGACGCCGAAAAAAAGTAATAATAAAGGTCATCGCGGATTTGATAAACATAAACCGCATTGACGTGAACGCCGTAATACGTCTGCGAGCTTGCGGGCATATTCTGTATGTAGTTCTCGAAGAATTTTACCGCGTCGCAAATCTTCATTTCTCCGTCAAGGAGCGGGAAACTGTCCCCGCTGTCAGG
>CANRIQ010000102.1 GCA_947630655.1 uncultured Clostridia bacterium
CGTTAAGCTTCTGCAAAAACGCGATTGCCTCAAGGTTCTCCTTGCCGCCCTTGTTGTTAGGACGCCACTCGCCCTGCTTGCGGTCGTAGTCAAGATACAGCATAGACGCCACCGCGTCAACGCGCAGACCGTCAATGTGATATTTATCTATCCAATAGTTGGCGTTGGAAACAAGGAACGACTGAACCTCCGGAAGCCCCCAGTTGAAGATATGAGTGCCCCAGTTTTTATGCTCGCGGCGGAACGGATCGGAATATTCATAGCAGGACTCGCCGTCCCACTCGTAAAGACCCGCCGCGTCCTTCGGGAAGTGCGCGGGAACCCAGTCCACGATAACTCCCACGCCCGCCTGATGACATCTGTCGACAAACTCCATAAAATCATGCGGCGTGCCGAAACGCGATGTGGGCGCGTAATACCCTATCTGCTGATACCCCCACGACCCGTCAAACGGATATTCGCCGATAGGCATAAGCTCGACATGAGTATAACCCATTTCCTTGACGTAAGGAATAAGCGAATCCGCAAGCATGGAATAGGAGAGGTAATTCTCCCCCGATTTTCTCCACGAGCCGACATTTACCTCGTAAATATTTATCGGGCTTTCGTAGACGTTTGTCTCCGAGGCGGATTTCATATACTTTCCGTCGCCCCATTTGTACCCCTCGATATCGTAGAACTTAGTCGCGGTGTTCGGGCGAAGCTCCATATGATATCCGTAAGGGTCAGCCTTCAGCTTTATAAGCCCGTCGGGAGCCTCGACGCTGTATTTATAAGTGTCGTACTGCTTAATCCCCTCGATAAACAGCTCCCAGATGCCGTCGTCGCTTATTTTGTTCATGCAGTGCCTGCCGCGATCCCAATGGTTGAAATCGCCGACAACGCTTACCGATTTTGCGTGCGGAGCCCAGCATCTGAAAACTACGCCGTCCCTACCGTCAAAATTCTCCTTATGAGAGCCGAAAAATTCATACGCGTGGGAGTTTTCGCCTTGGTGGAACAAATACAACGGAATGTTGTATTTGTCGGGAACAACGATTGCCATATCAAAAAAGCCTCCTCTGTAAAATTACGTCATACGAAATTTAATAATAATTACCAAAAACAGAACACGCCGAAAGCGTTTCTTTATCACTATTGTAGCATATATGCCAAAATATTTCAAGTGTTTTGTTAATTTTCTATGAATTCCGATATTTCCCACTACCCTTTTTGTGTATTTTGTACAACAATTTATGTAAAAGCGTTTGTAAACGGTTACATAAGAGGCAAATCTGCGATTTTAGCTGTTTATTGCGACGGCAAGAACGCTTATATCATCGTCCCGCGAAAAGCGGCTGCCGCGGGCGGCTTTTGCGACCCTTTCGGACAGCTCTTCGGGTTCGGTATCTTTGGAAATCTCGCGGGAGAGCCAGCTTTCATCCGCGACAACGCCGTCGGTCATCATAAGGATAACATCGCCCGCGCCGACGGTGAATTTCTGCGCGGGAACGCGAAGCTTCCCGCCCGAACCCGCGGGCGGCGAGGACAGCACCGCCCTTATAAGCCTGTCTGAGGATTTTATATATGTGGTTGCCGCGCCCGCCTTGTAGAGGGCGCATTCTCCGCTGTTGAGGTCAATTCGGCAAATATCAAGGGTTGCGTAGCTTTCGTCCGCGCTTTTTATCATCAGCACCGTATTGACCGTCTCCAACGCTACATTAAGCGAAATTCCGCTCTTCAGCAGCTTCGACAGCACCGAGCACGCCATAGCGGAATCCACTCTTGCGCGAGGACCGCTTCCCATGCCGTCGGACAAGATTATATAAAGCCGCCCGTCGGGGTCGGTAAAGCTGTCATAGCTGTCCCCGCAGACGGAATTTTTCCCGCGCGGTATCTGAAACGCGCCGATTTTCGCGCAAAGAGCGGTGTTTTCGCAGGCGGTAATTCTGTACCGTCCGCCGCCTCCCGAAAGTTCGGGAATTTTAAGCTCCCGTCCGAGCGTTTTCGACAGCAGAGTTCCGAGATACTCCATATCAACGCGCGGTTCGCACGAGCCGTATGCCTCAAAGCGCAGTCTCCCGCGGCGGTCGGTCATAACAAACGCCTGCGGATAGGAAAAGCCGCTGTCGAGCAGTACCTTTTCGGCGCGTTTTTCGGCGGTGCGGCTGCGGTTCGCGGAAAGCGTCTCGGGCTTTCGCCGCCCCATATCACGAAGTATCTCCCGAACGCCCGAAAGCTGGTCGATATAAATACGCCGAAGCTCCCTTATTCTCCGCTCGTCGGAAATTACCGACAAATACCGCGTATATTCCTCCGAAACCGCCCTTGCAACGCCGCCGGGATTTAGGCAAAGCTCCGAACACTCGGCGGACACCGAAAGCTCCGACAGCGGCTGTCCCGCGCGGACAATTTCGCATAATCTTTCAAATTCGCGCTTGAAAATTTCGTAATATTTCCCCCAGCAGACCATTGAATTCGGACAGCTTTTGCAGCACCGTTCTGCGGCGCGTTCGGGAATGTCATCGGGAGCGGCGCGGTATTTTTTGTCAAGCGTTTCGGCGGCGGCAAATATTCCCGAACCTATCCCGCCAATCGCGTCTGCCGCGAAATTAAGCCTTTCTCCGATAATCAAAGCGACGGTGCTGTCGGAAAATTCGTCCTCGGGGTCGGAAAATTCCTGCCCGCCCGAACGCTTTAACGGCAAAAATACAAACGCCGCGCCGCTTATAACCGCCTCTGTAATTATTCTCCAGGAGCCCTCGTCATTCCCCGAAATCATCACGGCAAACGAGCATATAAACACATACAGCACCGCCCGCGCCGCCTTGCCGAATTTTGAAAAGCCGCCTCCCACTGCCGCCGCAAGCGCAATTAACGCCGCTCCCGCGCCGACTGTGGGAGAATACGCGCATATTCCCGCCGCGGCGGGTATTCCTATCACGGCGCACCACGCTATTCCGCGCTTTGCGGCAACAGAAAGCAGGATTATCCCGAAAAGCGTTCTCCCTATATTTATATATGTATAGTCCAACGCCGCAAGCGGCATAAATCCCAGCGCAGTCACCGCCGCAAGCAATGCCCTGTCCTTCGGCTCGGCAATGTTAAACCCGCGCATTACGGCAATATTCGACAGCTTGCAGACGCTTGCCGCGAAAACCGCCGAGGATATTGCGGCAATAGTTATCAAAAACAGCTCCGACGCGTTCTCGGCCATCGCTATCCTCGAAAAAAACGCCGCAAGTCCCGCGATTACGGTTCTTTCTACCGCTCTTATTTTCGGGTTGTTGAAATCGGGGATTATTTTCCCCGCAAACACTATTGCCGCCGAAGCAATTCCTATTTCCGCGTCGGGAAACCCGTGCAAAAACGCTCCCGCAAGTCCCCCGACCAGCACTAAAAGCGAGCTTTTTCCCATAAGTCCCGCCGCAAGAGCCGCCGCCCCCGGTGCTGCGAAAAAGCACGAGCTTCCGAGCTCCAGAAGCAGCCCCAGCATCACCCAGATCACGTTTTTGCGAAAAAATTCCCCTGCCCGAAGCCGCAGCTCCTCTGTTTTTTCTGACATATATCTTCCCCCTTATTTTTATACAGCCTGTCCGAATATAACGGATATAACGGCACGCTTTTATCATAGCATCTGCGGATAAAAAAAGCTGTCATATTCGGTTGACGGTTTTTGGGAATTTGTGAATAAAGGGGCAGTTTTTTAACAAAATATTTGACAAAACGGTAATTTTGTGTTACAATTATAGAAACAGGCGTTTTGCCGAAAAAAGGAGTTTTCGTTATGAATAAATATTATGCAATCGCGCTTAAATTTATCGACCTCGGAATGTACGACGAGGCGATAGATCACTTAAAGCTTGCGATAAAGGAAGCTAAATCCGCAGACAACGGAGATATGTCGGTGATGATTTCCTGCGTGCTTGGAGAGCTTTATGCAAATCTCGGGAAAATTTCCGAGTCAAAGGCGGTGTTTACCGAGGTAAAGGAATATTGCGATAAAACAAATTCCCTGCCTGCGCAAAAGGAAATTGCCGAGAAGTTTTTAAACTCGTTTGACGCGGCAAGCCGCCCGCAAAACCCGCGGCGCGAGTCTTCGCCGAATTTGAAACCGCAGCAGAACAAGGCTTTTATCACAAGGCAGATGAGAAAGCGCAAATAACCTTTTTTCGGAGGTTATAAGGACGGAGGACAGCTATGGCACGAGTGGACAAGATAAATTACTACCTTGATATTGCACAGACCGTCGCGGAACGCGGGACGTGCCTCAGGCGCAATTTCGGCGCGATTGTCGTTCAGAATGACGCTATTATCGCGACGGGCTACAACGGCTCTCCGAGGGGGAGAGTAAACTGCTCGGACAGGGGCGTGTGCACCCGCGAAAAGCTGAATATCCCGAGAGGTCAGCGGTACGAGCTTTGCCGCTCGGTTCACGCCGAGGCAAACTGTATTATTTCGGCGGCGAGAAGCGAGATGATGGGCGCGGAGCTTTTCCTTGCGGGGCTTGACGCGAAAACAGGCGAGATTAACGGCGACGTAGAGCCGTGTTCGATGTGCAAGAGACTTATTATCAACGCGGGCATTGAAAGAGTGTATGTTCGGAAAACGCCCTCGGAATACAGGATTTTTGACGTTAATGCCTGGATCGAAAACGACGACAGCCTTGAGGGCAGCGAGGGCTACTGATTTGGAGCTTAAACTGACGAATATCGGCGTGATTAAAGACCTGTTCGAGCGGCACGGATTTTCGTTCTCGAAAACGCTCGGGCAGAATTTTCTGATAAACCCCGCCGTCTGCCCGCAAATCGCCGAACAGGGCGGCTGTAAAGGCGATGTGTGCGCGCTTGAAATCGGCACGGGCGTGGGCGTGCTTACAAGAGAGCTTGCCGCGCGGTGCAAAAGGGTCTGCGCGGTGGAGATTGACGAGCGGCTGAAGCCTATTCTCGGCGAAACGCTGGCGGACCTTGATAATACCGAGGTGGTTTTCGCGGACGTTCTGAAAATCGACCTCAAAGAGCTTTTAAAGGAGAAATTCGGCGGAGAGAAGGTTGTCGTCTGTGCAAACCTGCCGTATTACATCACTTCTCCCGTAATTATGGCGATTTTGGAAAGCAGACTGCCGATTGAAGCGATGACGGTTATGGTGCAAAAGGAGGCTGCGGACAGAATTTGCGCCGCAACGGGGACGCGCGAATGCGGCGCGCTTTCTTATGCGGTAAGCTATTACAGCGTGCCGAAAACGCTGTTTAAGGTGAACAGAGGAAGCTTTATGCCCGCGCCCAGCGTCGACAGCGCGGTGATAAGGCTTGATGTGCGGAAGGAAAGAATTCTGCCCGAAGACGAGGAAAAAACCCTTTTCAGGATAATCCGCGCGGGTTTTTCACAGCGCAGAAAGCAGCTTTTAAATCCCCTTTCCGCGGAGCTTGGGATAACGAAAGCGCAGGCGGCAGAATTCCTCGAAAGCATAGGCGCGAAGCCGACTGCAAGAGCGGAGGAGCTTACCTTAAACGACTACATTGAACTTGAGAAAAAAATAAAAGGCTCGTTGTAATAAGCGAGCCTTAATTTGTTGTTATATGCGGTCAGGACTTTATTTCTAGAGGATTGTCGCCCGTAGTTGTCTGCGGCTTTCTGAAGCTGCCGACATATTCCACGCCCTGAACATACCAGTCCATATTGTAAACCTCGTCGTCGGACATAATATCGGTCTGCATTGTACGTACAACGCCGTTGTTGTCGATAAGCTGTCCGCTGAAAATCGGAGCAGCCCCGCTTGCAACCTTTGGAACAAGCGCGTCCATGATTTTCTGGGTGCCTTCCTTGGCGTTAAGCGCGGGAGAGACGTTTACAATGCCGTTTCCGAAGGTGCCGACGTAGGAATCCGCAAGCCATTTGTCGCTTTGCATAAGCTTGAACTGCGCGAGAAAATAGCTGTCCCGCTTGCAGTAGAAATACATAAGCATGTTGGAGAACTCGTCCTCGCGCCCGCTCATGTCAAGATTGCTTATGAACTTCACGCCGCGCTGCTGACAATATTTTTCGGCAACATCGGTCGCGGTATAGCAGATAATTACATCACAGCCCCTGGAATACAGCTCGTCCACCGCCTGACGGACCTCGTTCTCCCCCGTCGCCTCCGCGCAGTAAAGCTCAGCCTCGGCGTAAACTATCTGCATGCCCAGAGCCGCCGCGTTTACGGCGGGAGTAACATAGATAAGGTTCTTATCGCCGACAAACCCTATTTTCCGGGCGTTTGAATTGAACGCCGCAGCCATTCCCGCAACATACGCCCCCTGGAAGGTATGCTCGGTATACGGGCTTACGTTCGCGGTGCCGCCGGTTGTGCCGTAGCCTATGAAATTAAGGTTCATATACTTTGAAGCAGTTGAAAGAAGAACGTTTGAAAACGCGGCGTTGCAGGACACAATATCCGTACAGCCCGCCTCGGAGAGCTTTTTAACGGCATTTTCAAAGTCCAGAACCGTCACATGGTCAACATAACACGTTTCCATAGAGCAGCGGTTTGCGGCTTTGAGCCTCTGTTCGCAAAACTGCGACGTAAACCCAAAAGAACCCGCGTCCCCTTGGAAAATATATCCTACTTTTCTTGCGGGAAGAACGTTTTCTTCAATATTGCTCGAATCACTCGAACTGTCGCCCTCTCGGTTGCAGCCCGTGAAACTTACCAGCATAAGCGCCGCAGCCGCCGCGGCAAGTATTTTTTTAAAGTTTAAGCGCATATGTAAATAACCCCCTGTTATTATTATCAAAAATTATACGCAAAGTAT
>CANRIQ010000103.1 GCA_947630655.1 uncultured Clostridia bacterium
GCGGTGCGGTACTGCGCCGAGGACGAATACGAGATTGAGGAGCAGACAAGAAGCTGCATGCGCGCGAATATCACCTGCTTCGACTACGCCGACAAGGCTTTAATCCGTGAGGAGCTGGAGCGCATTGTTATGGGAAAATTCGCCGCAAGGGCTCTGGAGCAGAATTCCGACATTCTGGAATACGTTCTCCCGGAAATTTCCCAGTGCATAGGCTTTGAACAGCAGTCGCCGTGGCACGATTTTGATGTATGGACGCACATTACCAAAGCCGTGGGGTATTCTATGCCCGAACCCGCAATTCGGTTTGCAATGCTTTTCCATGATCTGGGAAAACCCGATTGTATGTCCGTTGACAAGAATAACCGCGGTCATTTCAAGGGTCACGGAGAGCGCGGTCGGCTTATCGCAGAGGGGATTATGCGGAGATTAGAGTTTCCGAAGAATTTAGCCGAGGAGATAAGCTGGCTTGTGTTTCACCACGACGTGCCGATCCCTACGGACAGGAAGGAGCTTAAGGCTCTTATCAGGGATCTGGGACCGGAGGATCTGAGGAAGCTTATTTTGTGCGAAATTGCCGACAGCAGGGCGAGAAAGGTCGACTCCGTCACCGAGGACACCACAAGGCTTCGCGCGTCTTTGGCGGCTCTTGATGAGATAATTGAAACTGATGAATGCTATGATATAAGTCAGCTTGCCGTGACGCGCAGAGAGCTGCTCGAACGAAAGCTTGCGGCTGACGATGCGGAAGCCGAGGAGCTTATGAACGCGCTGTTTGAGATTGTGCTTGACAAGCCGTCGTTCAACAACCGCTTAATGCTCTTAGACATCGCCGAAAAGAGCAAAACGCGGCTTGAGGAGCGGCTTCGCGCAAAGCAAGAGCGCGAGGAGCAGCTCAAGGACAGACGCTCCGAGCCCGTTTTCACGAAAAAGAAAAAGCCGTGAAATTCGTAAAGGAATTTTTCGCGGCGGCAGGGGCGTTTCTTCGGGACAAGGCGCGGATAACCGCGGTTTTAATCGCGCTTTTCGTGATGTTCGGGATTTTTATGGCGATGTACGGCGTGCCTGCGCGGGCGATTGTCTACGCGGAAATTATGGGAATTTTTGTAAGCGCGGCAATGGGAGTTTTTTCGTTTGCGAGAGCGTTTCACAAGCGGCAAATTCTTAACGCTCTGCGGGAGGAAATTTTGCTTACTACCGAGCATCTTCCCGAGGCGCGAAATTCCGACGACGAGCTGTACGGAGAGCTTATAGAGATACTTTTTGACGAGAAAAAACGCCTTAATTCCGAGTTGTCCGAACAGAACGAAAACGCGCTTACATATTTTACCATTTGGGCGCACCAGATAAAGACCCCGATTACGGCGATGAATTTGGCACTGCACGACAGCGAGCCTGCCGACCATGCGGAGCTTTTGCGGGAGCTTATGAATATCGAGCGGTATGCTCAGATGGCTTTGTGCTATATTCGGCTTGGCGGGGGAGAGGATTTCGAGTTTCGGGAGTGCGGGCTTGACAGGGTGATTAAAAACGCTGTAAAGCGGTTTTCGCCGCAGTTTATAAGGCAGAAAATCGCTCTTCGGTACGAGCCTGTGAATATAACCGTTGTGACGGATGAAAAGTGGCTTTTGTTCGCGGTGGAGCAGCTTATTTCAAACGCGCTGAAATACACCCCGAAGGGCAGCGTTACGATTACCGCCGAGAAAACAGGCGGGGCGGTGCGGCTCACCGTCGCGGACACGGGAATAGGCATTCTGCCGGAGGATCTGCCGCGGATTTTCGAGCGCGGCTATACGGGGGCGCACGGGCGCGCCGAACGTCGCTCCACGGGGCTGGGGCTGTATCTTACAAGGCTTATCTGCGATAAGCTGGGAGCGAAGATTTCGGCGGCTTCAAACGACGTCGGAACTTCGGTGACGATTGAAATACCCGAGAATGTTGATACCAGAGAATAATAGTTATTGACAATTGAGAATTATTGTGATATACTGTATTTAGTGGGCGTAATTACTTAATAAGTGTATTTATGCCAATTCTAGTAAGTGAGGTGCTTTGTATGGAAACCGCCGCAAATTCGCAGAAGTCCAAGCGTTCTATAATGAGCAGCATTGTGCTGATAAGCTGCCTGCTTATTATCGGTCTTGTTTTCAACATTACCGCAAGCGTGCTTATCCAGTTTTTCCAGACGGAAAGAAACGTTGAACAAATGCTCGCGGAAAATCTGGGAGGATATTCCTCCGTTGTGGACACGGGGCTTAAAAACATCGGAATTCTCATCAGCGACCATGCGTATGATTACGAATATTTAAACGGCACGGGAGAACAAAAGGCTGCTCATTCCGAGCAGATTGCGTCCTTTGACGAGAATGTCATCTCCCTTACATACATCGACCCCGACGGCACGCAAAACGGCGCGGCTGTGCCGGCTGAGGTTACAAGCGCGCTGGCGTCTTCGGACAGGGTTATGACTACTCCCGCGAATGCGGACGGGGATTTTTACCTCGGCATTAAAAATTCGCTCGGGGGCGTGCTGGTGTCGCATATGAAGGCGGCAAAGCTGTCCGTAATGCTTAACGGAAGCGCGTGCGACGCGTTTATTCTCTCGGCGGACGGCACGGTTATCGCGGCGAAAACCTCCGATAAATATGAGGCTTCGTATGCGGCTTACATTCAGAAAAACGGCGGAGAGGTCGTTGACATTCACCCGAAGGGCAACGGCGGGTATGTTTTCGCGGCAAAAGCCATCGACGGCACGGACGGCTGGACGGTGTTTATCCGCGCAAATTCGAGAGAGTATTATAACGGTATAATCTGGGCGTTCTGGATAAATCTGGTTGTTATCGCGGTTATGACAACGCTTATAATTCTGGTTATCGTCCTTATGAAAAACAAGGTTGTAAACCCGTTGCTTGCTATCCGCGCGAAAATCGTCGATATGTCGCAGGGCAATTTGTCCGGCGGGGATCTGACGGTGGACAGAGATAACGAGCTCGGAGAGCTTGCAAACGCGGTAAACGGGCTTGCGGACATAAACAAGAGCATTATCGGAGATATTCACCTCACCGCGGAGACCATTGCGAACGCAAATCTCAATATCCAGCCCAAAGCGCATTATATAGGCGATTTCCTGCCTGTGAAAAATTCGCTTGAGACCATCATAGCGTCCATAAAGGGCGTTATCGCGGACGTTGAGTCGGCGGGAAGCCGCGTTGATTCGGGCGCGGCGCAGATGTCCGCAAATTCCACGTCGCTTGCACAGGCGGCTTCAGAAGAGGCAGCAACAGTAACTCAGCTTAACGAGAGCTTAAGCTCCGTCCGCGACCAGATTAACGACAGCGCGGAAAAGGCTGCGAAGGCGCGTCTTGCGGCGGAGGAATCCGTTACCGCGATGAACGAGGGCAACGGGAAGATGTCCGAGATGCTGGACGCGATGAAGTACATAAACGACACTTCCTCGGAAATTGCGAATATTATCAAGGCTATCCAGGATATTTCGTTCCAGACGAACATTCTCGCCCTGAACGCCGCGATAGAGGCTGCCCGCGCGGGCGACGCGGGTCAGGGGTTCGCGGTTGTCGCGGAGGAGGTCGGAATTCTCGCGGGGAAGGCTGCGGAGTCCGCAAAGTCCTCAAAGGGGCTTATTGAAAACTCGCTTTCGGCGGTCAACAGAGGTACGACGATTGCCAACGAAACGGCTCAGATGCTTGCAAACAACGTTGCAAAGGTAAACGAGTCGGCGGTGGTTGTAGAGGAAATCGCCGACGCCGCAAGTCGTCAGGCAGAGTCGATAAACAGCGTTATGGAGGGCATGAACAACATCTCCGCGTCGGTAAATCAGATAAACGTTTCGGCGGGAGAATGCGCGGAGTCGTCGGAAATGCTGTCGAGACAGTCCAGAAAGCTTCGCGATATTGTCGAAAAGTACACGGGCAACGACATCTCAAAGCCCGTATCAAAGCCCGTTTCGGCACCTGCGGCGAAGCCTACGGCTAAACCCGCCGTTGAGGCTGTGAAGCCTGCTGTTGAAGCTCCGAAGCCTGCGGCAAAGCCCGTAACCGAAGCTCCGAAGCCCAATAAACCCCTTACGATAAATCTCCCCGGGGACGAACGTCCGATTTCCGAGGAATTCCAGCGGCGCGGTCTTGAAAGCAAGCCCGCAAAGCCTGCTCCCGCGCCCGTAAAACCCGCGCCCGCGCCTGCGGAAGCTCCCGTGATAAGCGAGAGCCCGTCCCCCGCGGCGGTTTCAAAGGCTAGTATGCAGCCCGTTAAACGGCAGATTAAGCTTGACAACGACAAATACTGATTTGGTGGAGGAAATTTATGACTGAAATAAACGAATTCGGCTACTTCAGGGGCTATCGCTGCCGTCTGATAACGCTTAGCAATAACGCGGGCTTTTCCGCTTCGTTTACGGATTTCGGGGCGACGGTGCAGTCTCTTAAGGTTCCCGACAGACACGGGAAATCGGAAGATGTAATTCTCGGTTATGACACTCTTGAGGAATACGCCGAGGGAAATTCCTGCCACGGAGCAACCGTCGGGAGGTTTGCAAACCGCATCGGCGGCGCGCAGTTCGCTCTCGAAAACAAGGTTTACGAGCTTTCCGCAAACGACGGCTCGAACACGCTTCACGGCGGTTTTTTCGGGTTCAACAAGAGGGTTTGGGACATCAAATCCGTGGTTGACGGCGATCAGCCGTATGTCGAGTTTTTCTACCGTTCGCCCGATATGGAGGAGCATTTTCCGGGAAATTTGGATATTACCGTGAAATATACGCTGCTGAAAAACGGGCTTAGAATTGAGTACACGGCGTTCTCCGACCGCGAGACGGTGGTAAATCTTACCAATCACTCGTATTTCAACCTGAAGGGCGAGGGGAACGGCAATATTCGGGATCATGTCGTGTCGATAAACGCGATGCGTTTTACGCCCGTTGACGAGGAGCTTATTCCGACGGGAGAGCTTATGCAGGTTGCTCTCACGCCGTATGATTTCACGAAGCCGAAACGCGTCGGGGAGGATATGGATAACGGCTCTCTGCCGAACGGCTATGACAATAATTTTGTTCTGGTAAACGACGGCGGACGAAGCGCGTCGGCGACGGTTTACGAGGAGACCTCGGGCAGGTATATGGTTATGGCGACGGATATGCCGGGGGTTCAGTTTTATATCGGCATAGGGCTTGACAACGAGCCGGGTAAAAGCGGTCATGTGTATGAAAAATTCGGCGGCTTGTGCCTTGAAAGTCAGTTTTTCCCCGATTCGCCCAACCAGCCCGCGTTCCCGAGCTGCGTTTTGAAGCCGGGAGAAAAGTATTATCATTCTACGAGTTACGTTTTCTCAATTATATAATGTGTTTTGGTTTACAGTTTACAGTGCGCAGTGAACGCATTATCCGCCTGACGGCGGATAACGCTGTGCACAGTAGTCGGTATCCGCCTGCGGCGGATAGTTTAGATTGTCCGAAAGTTTATCGGCAACATCTCCTCTTTGTTACAATCAAAAAGGGCGTTCGCGAAAGCGAACGCTCTTTCTACTGTACACTATTCACTGTTAACTGTAAACTGCCAACTCATCCCGTTCTCTCAGTGCCGAAACGTATGTAGTTATACTCCCGTGCCACCGCGTCCCATGTGGGGCTTCCGACGACGCCAGTGGGGTCTATGCCGTAAAGCTGTTGAAAAATGCGGACGGCACGCTCGGTCTGCTCGCCGAAGTAGCCCGTAGCCTCAATGACGGGGATTGCGGCAATATTTTGCCCGATTGTGCGAAGATAGGTCTGAAACAGCCGCACATCGTCGTTTCGCATGCCCGGGGTGAGGTTGTAGCCCGGGTACAACGCTGCCGTTGAGCCTGCGTAGCCCTCGGGGAGATTGCTTAGAATGTCGTTGTAGATTTTGCTGATGAGAAGCCATGTGCGAAAATCCACAACGCCGTCGGGGTTCAGCCCGTAAAACTGCTCGAACGCACGCACCTGCGAGTCCACCGCCGCGTTAAACACGCCGTTGTTCGGGACAGTCGGAATTTCGGGGTTGAAATACGCGATTACATTGAGATAATATTGCAGCGAACGCACCCGCTGCCCGTAGTCGCCCTGACGCAGATTTTCCCCGAAAAGCTTGCTGATTTCCTCCTCGGTTAAACCCTCGCTTGTAAGCTCCGCTAAACGCTTTACGGCGGTGAAAATGTATTTTATTCTGTACCATGTCGCCTTGTTGACAATTCCCGTCGCGGGAAGCCCGAAAACCTGCTGAAACGTTCTCACCGCCTCAACCGTGGATTCCCCGTAAAGCCCGTTTGCGGGGACGATTTTCGGGATTGCGGGGTAGTTGTTGGCAATGCGGTTAAGCTCAATCTGCAGGGAACGCACCTCGTTGCCCGATGTTCCGAAACCGAACGGCGTTCCGACATAGCTCGGGATATTCGGCGATATGGGAGCGTTGTAGACGATGTCAATGTCGTTGCCGTAGTAATACTGAAGTATCTCATACGGCGTGTAGCCCCGCCGCGCAAGGTCAACCGTTCCCCACTGGGAAAGCCCGTTGCAGGTGACGTTTGTGCCGCTGCAAAACGCTGCGAAAAGGGGCTCGACGCTTCCGCGGCGGACAATGTAGTTATTGAAAATCTCGTCCACAATGTTGCTTATGTTGCTGAAAATATCCCGCCCGTAGTTGAACGAC
>CANRIQ010000104.1 GCA_947630655.1 uncultured Clostridia bacterium
CAAAATGTCAATTTTTCAGCCGGACAGCTTGGGCGTTTTGGAGCAGTTCCGCGGTGAAATCGAGCAGGTTCCGCCGATGTATTCCGCGCTTAAGGTAAACGGGCAAAAGCTGTGCGATTTGGCGAGAAAAGGCGTTGAAGTCGAGCGCAAGGCTCGTCGGATAACGATAACCCGTCTGGAAATCGTAGAATTCGACGGCAGGGACGGCGTTCTGGACGTGGATTGCTCGTCGGGGACGTATATCCGTTCGCTTGTGGACGATATCGGCAGGGCTATCGGCACAAACGCCGTTATGTCAAGCCTTGTTCGTACAAAAAGCTGCGGTTTTACGCTGTCGCAGTGCATTACCGTTGACGAGCTTAAAGCCAAGCCCATAGACGAAATTCCTTTGTGGTCGGTGGACAGCGTTATGTCGGGATATTTTCCCATAACGCTTGATAATGTCCAGCAAAGGCTTTATTTAAACGGGGTAAGGCTTGACGCCGCGAGGGTGAACACCCCTAGGGAAGCGGAGAAAATCCCCGAAAACGAGCTGCTTGCCGTGTACGGAGAGTGCGCTTTAATAGGGCTTGCGAAGATAAACGGGCAGGGCGAGCTTGTTTCCGTCCGACAGTTTATGCAGACATAAAAACAGGTGAAATAATTTGATAAATATAACATACGACTTGCCGCCAAAGGAAAAAACCGCGGTTGCTCTGGGGTATTTCGACGGGCTTCACCGCGGTCATATGGGAGTAATCGGCGCGGCGCAGGCGCAGCGTGAGTTTAAGCTGTGCATTTTCACGTTCAATTGCGACACCACGCTCCCGAAGTTCAGCAGTCCCGAGGACATAATCTCGTTTGAGGACAAATGCGCGAGGTTCGAGAAAATCGGCGTGGAGTACATTTTCGCGCCCGATTTTGCGGAGGTCTGCAATTTCACGGACGAGGAATTTGTGAGGGATATTCTGGTTCGGAAGCTGAACGCGGGTTTTGCCTGCTGCGGGAGGAATTTCCGCTTCGGGCTGGGCGGTCACGGCACTCCCGAGCGGCTTTGCGAGCTTGGGCGAAAATACGGCATTCTGGTGGAGATTGTCGAGGACGTGTGCCTTGACGGCGAGCTTATAAGCTCCACGGAGATACGCGATTTAATCCGCCGCGGCAGCATTGAGCAGGCAAACAGGCTTTTGGGTTACGAGCTGTCGTTTTGCCTTCCGGTAGTTCACGGAAACGAGATTGCGCGGACGATGGATTATCCCACGATAAATCAGATTATCCCGCACACCAACGTTATTCCGCGGCTTGGCGCGTATGTAAGCTCGGCTGAGGTAGACGGGAGGGTTTTCCGCGCGATAACCAACATCGGCGTTCGTCCGACAGTCACCGACAGCGGCGAGACTGTTATGGAAACGCATATTTTGGGCTATAACGGCGATTTGTACGGAAAAAGGGTTACCGTGTCGCTTAAAAAATTCCTTCGCCCCGAAAAGAGGTTTAAGGATCTTTCGGGTCTGAAAGCACAGATTGCCGAGGATATTGCCAAGGTAAGCGAATAAAAATATTTTATGAAAGGATAACTAAAATGTCAGAGGTAAGAACGAGATTTGCGCCCAGTCCCACGGGCTATATGCACATCGGAAATTTGAGGACCGCGCTTTATACCTATCTTCTCGCGAAGAAAAACGGCGGTAAGTTCATTTTAAGAATAGAGGACACCGACCGCGAGCGTTATGTCGACGGCGCGGTGGACGTTATCTATAAAACTCTGCGCGATTGCGGGCTTAACTGGGACGAGGGTCCCGATATCGGCGGCGATTACGGTCCTTACGTTCAAAGCGAGCGTATGGGTATGTTTAAGGATTACGCCGAGGAGCTTGTAAAAAAGGGCAAGGCATATTATTGCTTCTGCACAAAGGAGCGGTTAGAGGAGCTTGCGGCGGTTCAGAAGGCAAGCAATATTTCCCCGATGTACGACCGCCATTGCCGCAATCTTTCAAAAGAGGAGATTGAAAAAAATCTTGCCGAGGGCGTGCCTTACGTTATCCGTCAGGCAATTCCCGAGGAGGGGTCTACAACCTTCCATGATGAGATTTACGGCGATATTACGGTGGAAAATTCCATTCTGGACGATCAAATTCTCCTCAAAACGGACGGTATGCCGACCTACAATTTCGCAAACGTCGTAGACGACCACACCATGAAAATAACGCACGTTGTGAGAGGCAACGAGTATCTTTCGTCCGCGCCGAAGTACAATCTGCTTTACGAGGCTTTCGGCTGGGAACCGCCGATGTATATCCACGTCGAGCATATCATGAAGGACGCCCAGCACAAGCTTGCAAAGCGCGACGGCGACGCGTCCTTTCAGGATCTGCTTGATAAGGGCTATATGACCGAGGCAATTTTGAATTATATCCTCCTGCTGGGTTGGGCTCCCAAGGGCGAAAACGAGATTTTCTCGCTTGATGAAATGGTAGAAGCGTTTGATTTAAGCGGAATTTCCAAGTCTCCGGCAATTTTCGACCCGCAGAAGCTTAAAGCCATAAACGCGCATTATGTCCGCGCTCTGCCGATTGAAAAATTCACCGAAATTGCAGTGCCGTATATCCGCGAAACCTGCAAGCGCGAGGACGTTGATCTGGATCTTTTGTGCAGAGTTTTGCAGCCCCGCGCGGAGCTGTTTACCGATATTCCCGAGCAGGTCGATTTTATCGACAAATTGCCCGAATATTCGACGGAGCTTTACGTCAACAAGAAGATGAAAACCACCGCCGAAACCTCTCTTGACGCGCTGAAAAAAATTCTCCCCATACTCGAAGGGCTTTCCGATTTCACGCAGGAGAAAATCCACGACGCATTGTTCGCGCTTATCGAGCGCGAGGGCGTGAAAAACGGCGTTATTCTGTTCCCGCTTAGAGTCGCTCTCAGCGGAAAACAGTTTACCCCCGGCGGCGGCGTTGAGCTTGCGGCAATTCTCGGAAAAGAGGACTCCCTGTCGAGGATCAGAAAAGGCATAGAGCTTTTGTCGGCACAATAATTTCATACGCAAATCACACAGATTTCACAGCGGGATTTTATAATATAGTAGGATTTTCCGCCAAAGTGATTTTTTGGGAGGACGTATGATAGAGGTTAAGAATTTAAGCAAAAATTACGGTTCAAAAACGGCTGTCGACAACATCAGCTTCACAGCCGAGGACGGCAGCATTCTGGGCTTTCTCGGACCAAACGGCGCGGGAAAATCCACCACGATGAACATCATCACGGGTTTTCTGTCGTCGTCGGGAGGCAGCGTTCTGATAAACGGTCACGATATTCTTGAAGACCCCGTTTCAGCAAAGCAGAATATAGGTTATCTTCCCGAAATTCCGCCCGTTTATCCCGATATGACGGTAAGCGAGTATTTAAATTTCGTCTACGGGCTTAAAAAGTGCAAATTGCCGAAACGGTCGCATCTGGGCGAAATCTGCGAGCTTACCAAAATCGACGGCGTTACAAAACGCCTTATCCGAAATCTTTCAAAAGGTTATCAGCAGAGGGTTGGACTGGCGCAGGCACTTGTCGGAAACCCCTCCGCGCTTATTTTAGACGAGCCTACCGTGGGTCTTGACCCGAAGCAGATTATTGATATCCGAACGCTTATAAAGCGGCTCGGGAAGAACCACACGGTTATTTTGTCGTCGCATATTCTGCCCGAGGTTCAGGCGGTCTGCGACAGGGTGGTAGTTATCGATAAGGGAAAGCTTGTCGCGGACGATACAACCGAAAATCTTTCGCACAGCTTTTCGTCAGACCAAAAGCTTATAATGCAGATTGACGGTCCCGAAAACGACGTTAAAACGCTTCTTTCGGGAATTCCCGAGGTCGAAAAAGTAACGGCTATGCGGACGGTGTCGGACGGCGTTTCGGAGTATGAAATTCTCCCGCGCGGGGGTGCTGACGTCCGCCGCGAGATTTTTAAAAGGCTTTCGTCGCGCAATTTCCCGATTTTGCTTATGCGCGGAAGCGAATTGTCGCTTGAGGAGATATTCTTAAAGCTCACGGGCTTTTCGGAGAATTCCGAGAATTTAGGGAACGCGCAAAACGGAGGGACGAATACATGACGGCTGTATTTAAACGCGAATTTTCGTCTTACTTCACAACCCCCTTGGGTTATGTGTTCGTGGCGGTGTTTTACGGGTTTTCGGGGCTGTTTTTGTGGATGAATTGCCTTTCGGTAGGCACAGCCCAGATGGGCGGGGTGTTCGTCATGATGTTTTTCGTCATGATGCTCTTAATCCCCGTGCTTACAATGCGCACCATGGCAGACGACAAGCTCCGCCGCACCGACAGGCTCACTCTCACCGCTCCGATAAGCCTTACGGGGCTTGTCGCGGGGAAGTTCCTCGCGGCGTTTGCGGTGTTTTTGTGCGCGGCGGCAATTTTGCCGGTTTACGCGGTCTGCCTGTCGTCGGCGGTTGAGGCTGCGGGGAATGCTTTCCCGTGGGCGGAGTTTTGGGGCAATTTTGTCGGAATAATTTTCATGGGCGGAGTTTTCATTTCCGCGGGAATATTTATTTCAAATCTCACCGAAAACCAGATGATAGCGGCAATCGGCGGCATCGGCGCGAATATCGCGCTTTGCATGTTCGATGTAATTGCGAATTATGTGACGGTAGACGCGATAAAAAACGCGCTGGGTGTGCTGTCGGTGTTTTACAGATATTACGAGTTTACGCTCGGCATTTTCAGCCTTAAAAACATTCTGTTTTTCGCAAGCATAATCGTCATCTTCAATTTTCTGACAGTGCGGTTTATTGAACGCCGCCGCTGGAGCTAGGGGGTGACGGGTTTGGATAACGAAAATACTATAGAGCGGGAAACAGCCGCTCCCGACCCTCAGAAACCGCCCCGCAAAAAGCGTTTTAATTCGCGTGCGGCGCGTCACGGCGCGCTTTCGGCGGCGTTTACGGTAATATTTATCGCGGCAGTCGTCGTTTTGAACGTCATCGTCTCGATTTTGTCCGAACGCTTCAACACCGCCGCAGACCTCACGGGAAACGGCGCGTATACTCTTGACGAGATGACCGAGGATTACCTCAAAAACGGGCTTTCCGAGGACGTAACGATTACGGTTTTAAGCTCGGAGCAGAATTTCGTTCAAAACGAGAATTTCAAGCAGGTAAGCGAGATTTTGCGGAAAATGTCGCTGGAAAGTTCGCATATCAAGGTAAGCTATCTTGATTTGGACCGCAATCCGAATTATGTTTCGCGGTTCAAGGGTGAAACGCTGGACACGAATTATATCGTTGTTGAGTGTGAAGGTACAAACCGCCACAAGGTCATTACTCCGGAGGACTATTTCGGGCTTTCCACCGAGGAAGCATTGTATTATTACTATTACTACGGCTATGTTGGGGAATATCTGACCGAGCAGGAGACCGTGTCCGCGCTGATTTACGTCACGAATGATTCTCCCGTTAGGGTTGCGTTCACCGAGGGCTTCGGCGAAACCGACAGCTCGGGTCTTAGGGCTCTGCTCTCGAAAAACGGCTATGACGTCGAAACGGTAAGCCTTCTTACCACCGATACGATTGATCCCGATATTGATATTCTGATAGTTCACGCGCCGCTTATCGATATGGACAATACCCAGCTTGC
Organism: uncultured Clostridia bacterium; assembly: GCA_947630655.1. Classification (GTDB taxonomy): domain Bacteria; phylum Bacillota; class Clostridia; order Oscillospirales; family Ruminococcaceae; genus CAG-115. Next base: position 5,620 of record CANRIQ010000104.1, read on the forward strand.
AAAGCTGGACAAATTCCTCGAAAACGGCGGCAGCTACGGCAAGAATCTGTTTTATTTCGCGTCCGTCACTCAGCCTAAGACCCCGAATATCGACGCATTTTTAAGCGACTGGGGGCTTTCGGTGGGATTTTCCGACATCGGTCAGACCGACGACCGTTATAGGTTCAGCTCCGTTACAATGTTCGCTCATTTGCAGCAAATTTGTGATACTAAGCTTAACGAGGGCATCTACGGCTCGCCGCTTTACACTCTCGGCGCGGATATCCGCCCCGTTTTCATAACGGAGAGCTCCGCCGAAACTACGGCTCTTATGACAACCTACGACGGCGCGTTTTTGTACCCGCTGGATTACACGGGCGATAATTTTGATATCGAGTCCGCAGAGCACGGCACGTTCAACGTCGCGGCGGCTTCCGAAAAAGCGTCCTCCGACGGGACAGTCAGCAGGATTGCGGTATTCGGTTCGGAGCAGCTTTCGGGAAGTTATCTTATGTCCTACACCAATGTCAACAACAGCGATTATTTTGTAAATCTTTTCAATGTTGTATCCGGCAAGACCGCGGGCATTTCGATAACCCCCAAAACGGGTTTTACCGCTTCGTTCGAGATGAGCGCGAAAACCGCGAACACGTTTGCCGTAGTATTGTGCGCGGTAATTCCCGTGTGCGTAATCGTGCTGGGAATAGCAGTCTGGCTTCGCAGGAGGCACATTTAATGAAGCAGTGGAAAAGCATTGCGGCGGCGGGTGGCGCGCTTGCGGTGCTTTCGGGGGTGCTGGCGGCGGTGCTTATCACCGCGCCGAAAAAGCCGCCCGATGAAGTATCTCTGCCTGCGGATTTTCTTGAAGATGACGAAGATGAAATTTACGTTCTCTCAAACCGTTCTGCGGACAGCGTTCTTGAAATTGACGTTCAAAACGAAAACGGCGGATATACTCTCACTCGCACGGGCGACGCGGGCGCGTATTCGT
>CANRIQ010000105.1 GCA_947630655.1 uncultured Clostridia bacterium
CCATTGCAATGTTGTAGAGATTGTGCTTTCCGCACAGCGAGGTGTGAATTTTCTTCGCGGGAATTTTCTCCCCGAACAGAAAAATATTCTCCCCGTCCGTCCAAACATCGCCCTCGCTCGCAAAAGCCGCCGAATAAAGCGTTCCCGCGGTCTCCACGGGGAACAGCTCGCGGTTTGCTATCGTAAAATCACATTCCCGCTGATAGCGTGCAATATTGCGCTTTGCGGCGGCATAAGCGTCAAAGCTGACATAATGGTCGAGGTGTTCGGGGAAAATGTTCAGCAAAAGCGAAATATTAGGCGAATGATGAACAAATTCAAGCTGATGACAGGAAAGCTCCAGCACCGCGCGCATCTCCTCAAGCCGCATAAGAGGCGGCACGCCGATGTTTCCGATAAGCATGGAGGGAATGTTACAATTTTCCAGAAAATGAAAAATAAGGGAGGAAGTGGTAGATTTTCCCTTAGTTCCCGTAATGCCGATAATTTTGCAGGGCTTCAGCCGCAAAAGAACCTCGGTCTGCGTGAGAATTTTCGCCTTTGTCTGCGGCGAAAATTTGTTTTTGATAATCACCCCGGGCGATTGTAAAATAATGTCAAATTTTTCGCACTCGGCAAGATAGTTATCCCCCGAAATCGGCATAACCTCGGGCATTTCAAGCTCCAGCGGGTTCATATCCGCAACCGCGAGAGCCGCGCAGCAATCAAGCCTACGCAGCAGCTCCAGCCAGACCTTCCCCTCGCGCCCGTAGCCGAGTATAACTACGCGTTTTTTGTCAAAAATTGGTTTTAAAACATCAATATTCATTTGGCAATATTCTCCAGTAAAGGTAAAAATTGTAAAGGAACGCAGTTGTCCTTGTCAAAAAATCCGCACAGCGAAACGGGCTCGTACCCCGGGAAAAGCTCGGCAAACCGCCGCAGCAGCGCGGGCGGCTCGGGGCGGCGTTTCAACGCCATCGAAAGCGACAGCCGAACCTCGTTTTTCGTCCCGACGCACTCAAACGGCTTATCCTCGCCGTCCAGCACCAGCCCGTCGAATTCGGCGGTAAGCTCTGTTTTTTCCAGCATATTACAGCCAAAAATTTCCACAAGCTGCTTATCGTCCAGAAATGCCGCCAGCAAAATGTACACATACAGACATTTTGCACACTTACAGCACCAAGTGTCGTTTTTCGAGCCAAGGTTGCAGCTCTGAAAAGCCTTGAAATACGCGGGATATTTCACGAATTCGCGCGCAATCTGCCATTCCGACAGCGGCCGCAGCAGGCTGAAATACTCAGGGCAGTTTCCGAACGTTTTTGTGCAATATTCACGAAAATCACGCTCAAATTCCGTCGATTTGCTGTATTGATGATTGACATTTTTCCCTTCAACATAGGTTTCGTTCGCACTGCTTTCGTTGGATAAAGCAATGTACCTCACATTCAGCAAAATTCCGCATAACAGCGCGGAAAACGCCACTACCGCCGAAAACGGCGTATGCCCGTTAAGCCACCCCGCCGCGTTTCGCTCGAGCAGCGTTTTGTCAATGGTTCTGCGCGGACAAACGGCTTTCTCAAGCGGAATTCCCGCCGCCTCGACGCAGGCTCTCGTCGCCCCGCGCGCATTGATGATAAACGGCGTAATTTCGACCCCCGCGGACTTCAGCAGCTCAAGCGTCACCACGCTGTCTTTGCCGCCGCCGACGGGAACCAACGCCCCGCTGAGCGCAGGCTGAAAATCGCATAACGGCGCGGGTTCGGGGGCTTCTATCGTCATAAAATCCTCAAATTTCGCGTCGATTTTGTTTCGGTAGAAAAACTCGCCCAGACCGTTAAAATACAATTTTTTCCACCAGCTTTTCTGCCACTCCGAAAGCCCTCCGCAGCGCACCTCGACCCTCGGGCAGCACGCGCATTTCCAGTAGGACACAAGCTCCGCCATTCCGAGCGAAAAAGCCGCGGCTTCAAGCTGCTCACGCGAAAAATTTCCGCGCGTATAATCGCGGTCAAATTCCCACTTCGGGTAAAAGTGATAATTATCTATCTGAAAGTGAAAAACAAGTTCCTTCTCACTTAACTCATAACTGTGATAGATAAACAACGGGTGTTTTTCGCGCAGTTCGTCAAAAATGCTCATTTTTATTCCTTTCGCAAAGAATATTTTGTGCAAAATAACAAAATTTTATTCGTTGACAATAATCGGAGCCGCCGTGAAATCCGCCCCGCAATTTCGCGGGCGTTCAAAGCAAAGCCCGTAAATATCGGTGCAGCGCGCCGTGAAAGCCGCCTGCCGAGCCGCTTCGCGCGATTTCCCCGCGAGAGCCTTGAGGGACGTGTCAATCGGCAGCCCGCAGCTTGCCGCGGAGAGAATTTCCCGCCCGCGGGCGTTCATGCCGAGAATTCTGATGAACGCGGGCTTTTCTGCGGCAAATTTCTTGTCCAGCCCCAGAAACGCGGAAAGCACCGCTCTGCGAATTCGCGCGAGGGTGTAGCGTTTTGTTTTGGTAAGAAAATACAGCTCCGACAGCGTTCCCGCGGCGCGGACAGCCTTGTAAAGCCGCTGTCCGAGACCGTTCGCGCAGTCGTAAACGCGCTCGAAGTCATCCGCCGAAAGCGTCCGCAGCTTTGCGAGAATTGCCCGCTCCAGCCGCGAAATTTCCGCGGTAGGCGCGCCGCACAACGGCGCAAAATCCGAATAATCCTTCCCCGAAAGTATCATTTTCCTGACAGCCGAGCCGCTTGCAGAGCCGTTTTGCGCGTTTTCGCTGTCGTGAGCCGCGCCGGTGCGTTTTACCGTGAACAGCTCCATATTTTTTCCAAGATTATCCAGCGCACTTATGTATTCAATCGCAAGCGTGTTGTTCGGGCAGGCGACCGTCTCGGCGACGTCGGGGGTGTAAAACTCCCGCAAAGCCGCGTCCAGAGCCGCAGGATAGCTTTTCCCGCGTTTTAGCTGTTCAAAAAAGAATTCCGACCGCCCGGCATAGTCCACCGCGCCCGCCGCCTCTTTCAGAGCCGCAACGTCGCCGCTTTCGCTGCCGAAAGCGAGCATATCGACGCACCCGAGCGCGGTAATTATCTGCACCGCCCCCGTCGCAAAGCTCTCCGCCGCCGTCAGCGAATACCGTTCGGGAAGCTCTGTAACAAGGTCGCAGCCGTTTTCTAAGGCGGTTTTTGCGCGGGCGAATTTGTCGAACACGGCAACGTCTCCGCGCTGGACGAAATTTCCGCTCATCACGGCGAGAATATGCGTCGCTCCCGCGGATTTCGCCTTGTCTATAAGAAACTTGTGCCCGCTGTGAAACGGGTTGAATTCACAGATTATCGCGGCGGTTTTCATAAAATATATTCGCTCCTTTCGGGAATTAGAAGTTGCAGAATTTAAAGCTCTTACCTATATTTTACAACATTATTTTTATAAAATCAATAAAATTTATAAAAAATACTTGAAATTTTTTGTGAAATGTTTTATAATTTTATTGGAAATTTTTTTTGAAAGGAATTTGTATTATGAAAATTTTGGTAATCAACGCGGGCAGCTCTTCGCTGAAGTATCAGCTCCTCGATATGGACGACGAGAGCGTTATTGCAAAGGGAAACTGCGACCGTATCGGCATCGGCGGGCATATCAAGCACACCGCCGCTGACGGCAGGACTATCGACGTTGACTGCGACTTCCCGACCCACACCGAGGCTTTTGAGAAGCTTGTAGAGGTACTTACGACGGGCGAAGCTGCGGTTATCAAGTCCATGGACGAGATAAACGCCGTAGGTCACAGAATAGTACAGGGCGCGGAGATCTTCAACAAGACCACCTTGGCGACCGACGAGGTTATCCAGCAGATTGACGATCTCGCAGAGCTTGCTCCCGTACACAATCACCCGCATGCGCTGGCTCTCAGAGCGTGCAAAAAGGTTATTCCCGCGACCACGCCGCAGGTTGTTGTGTTCGATACGGCGTTTCATGCGACAATGCCCGAAAAGGCGTTTATGTTCGGTATGCCGTACGAGTGCTATGAAAAGTATCATGTGAGAAAATACGGCTTCCACGGCACCTCGCACAGGTTTGTTTCGCAGGCTCTGGCGGACGCTATGGGCAAGGACATCAAGGACCTGAAAATTGTTTCCTGCCACCTCGGAAACGGCTCGTCGATAACGGCTGTCGAGGGCGGAAAGTCGATTGACACCTCCATGGGCTTTACTCCGCTGGACGGCGTTATTATGGGAACCCGTTCGGGCTGTGTTGACCCGTCGGCGGTAACCTTCATTCAGAACAAGCTTGGGCTCTCTCCGTCCGAGATGAGCGATTATCTCAACAAAAAATCCGGCTTCCTCGGAATTTCGGGAGTGTCCAGCGACGCGCGCGACCTCGGCGCGGCGGCTGACGGCGGCAACAAGAGAGCGAAGCTCGCGCTTGAGATGCTCCGTTACGAGATAAAGAAGTACATCGGCTCGTATGCCGCGATTATGAACGGTCTGGACGCTGTTCTGTTCACGGGCGGTATCGGCGAGAACTCCGACGACCTTCGCGAGGACGTTTGCTCGAATATGGAATATCTTGGAATTAAGATAGACAAGGCTGCAAACAAGGGGCTTCGCGGCAAATTAGCGAAGATTTCCGCTCCCGACAGCAAAGTCGAGGTATGGGTAGTGCCCACGAACGAGGAGTTGCTTATCGCACGCGATACAAAGGCTTTGGTTGAGGGAAAGCTTTGAGAGGTAAGAGGTAAGAAGTAAGCCGCATTATCCGCTGGCGCGGATAACGCTTGTAAGATTACAAGGTACGCCCGTCTTCGGCGGTCGATTTGGATTGCTTCGCAAAGGATTATTACGGAACGCCTGCATTTGCGGGCGTTCTTTTTTAGATGTAAGAGGTAAGAGATAAGAGGTAAGAGATAAGAGATAAGAGGTAAGATTTTTACGTTCGTTAAAATCGCCAAAAAATTCATTATTTTTTTACAAGATTAAGATAAATAACATATTGAAAAATGGTAAAAATAGTGTTATAATTTAAGTTGGTATAGTTTTTACTGAATTTTTAATTATTTTCGGAGGACAATTTTAATGTTTGGGATCAACAGAGATATCGGCATAGACCTTGGAACGGCGAATACGCTTGTTTATATGCGCGGCAAGGGGATAATTATCCGCGAACCGTCCGTTGTAGCCGTCGATAAGAAGGCGGGACAGGTGCGCTATGTCGGTCAGGAGGCTAAAGAGGTCATCGGAAGAACGCCGGGTTCTATCGTCGCGGTAAGACCGCTTAAGGACGGCGTTATCGCCGATTTCGATATGACGTCGATAATGTTAAGCCAGTTCATCAAAAAGGCTTTAAAGGGCAGAGGCAAGGCGAGAGTTATCATCTGCATTCCGTCGGGAGTCACCGAGGTAGAGCGCAGAGCCGTTAAAGAAGCGGCACAGCAGGCGGGCGCAAAGCGCGTTTCTATCATAGAAGAGCCCATGGCGGCGGCAATCGGCGCGGGTCTGCCCGTCGCAGAGCCCATGGGAAGCATGATCGTCGATATCGGCGGCGGCACAAGCGAGGTCGCGATTATTTCGCTCGGCGGCATTGTTACGGCGCGTTCGGTGCGCGTTGCGGGGGACGAGTTTGATTCCGCTATCATAAACTATATTAAGAAGAAATACAATCTTCTTATCGGTGAAAGAACCGCCGAGAACATCAAAACCGGCATCGGCTCCGCTTTCCAGACCGATGAAAACGAGCCTGTTATGGACATCAAGGGCAGAAACCTGTTAAACGGCTTGCCCGAAAATATCACGATAACCTCCGCGGAGGTCAGAGAAGCTCTTTCCGAGCCGCTTTCGCACGTTATAGAGGCGATTAAGACCACTCTCGAAAAATGCCCTCCCGAGCTTGCAGCGGATATTATCGAGGGCGGAATTATGCTTGCGGGCGGCGGAGCGTTGCTGCGCGGGCTTGACAAGCTTATCCACACCGAAACGGGCATGCCCGTGAAGATTGCCGAAAGACCGCTTGACTGCGTGGCTGACGGCACGGGAAAGGTTCTCGAAAATATCGATAAGCTTGAAGATGTGTTAAGCGAGGACGAAACTATTTACTGATAATTTTTGCGGTGAACCATGAAGGAATTTTTTCATAGCGTTAAATTCAGAATTTTGATATGCATCGGCGCGCTTTTGCTGGGACTTATGGTGTCGGCGGCGGTGACGGCGGGCACCCAGACGGGTCCCGAGCAGATTATCGGCACGGTGACCTACCCGTTCGTAAGCGCGGCGAACGCCATTTCCGACGGCGTTTCGGGTTTTATCGACAAGCTGGTGAACGCCGATAAGTATAAAAGCCGTTCCGACGAGCTTGAGGCTCAGATTTCGGAGATGTATAAGCGCACGATGGATTACGAGTCTGTTTTGCAGGAAAACGAGCGTCTGCGCGAGATGCTGGAGCTTAAGGAGCGAAGCGAGGATTTTGTTTTCTCCGAGCCGTGCGATGTTGTTTTTCACAACGCAAACGACCTGTACGGCGGCTTTACGATAAGCAAGGGCTCTCTAAGCGGAATTTCGCTGAACGACCCCGTTATCACGTCGGTGGGGCTTGTAGGGCGT
>CANRIQ010000106.1 GCA_947630655.1 uncultured Clostridia bacterium
GTTCAAGGCTTCTTACCTCGCTCTCGCTTAGCGGAGTGGGTTTCCCCTCGGGTCCGACAAATCCCGTAACACCCCTCGTGTTGCGGCAGATATACCACGACTCGCTGGTTTCAACCATTTTAACGAAAACATAGCCGGGATACAGCTTCTCCTCCGTCTCTGCAACCTTGCCGTTTTCCTTTTCAACGGTTTTGGTGACAGTCGGAATTATCACATCTTCAATAAGATGCTGGAGATTTCTGTTTTCAACGAGCTTTTTTATATCCGCTTCAACCTTTTTCTCGTAACCCGAATAGGTGTGCAGGATATACCATTTTGCTTCCGAGTCAGACATACTACCCTCCGTAAATCAGCGGAACACAAGTCCGTTAAGCAGTCCTAACAGCGAATCCAGCCCGAACACGAACAACGCCGCCAACGCGCACATAACCAGAACCACAACAGTATTATGCGTGGTCTCCTTCGGCGTCGGCCAGACAACCTTCTTGAATTCGGACTTGGCATCCTTGAAGTACTTCACGATGCCCTTTTTCGGCTTCTTGCCCTTTGCGTTCTTTTCCTTGGAATCCTTCGCGCCCTTCTTATCGGACTTTTTGTCCGACTTGTCCGACGCCTCGGGAGAGTTTTTCTCTAGCTCCAAATCCTTAGCCATCGCAAATCCTCCCTGTTACTTGGTTTCCTTGTGAAGAGTGTGTTTCTTGCAAAATCTGCAATACTTGTTCATTTCGAGTCTGTCGGGGTCGTTCTTCTTGTTTTTCATGGTGTTGTAGTTGCGCTGTTTGCACTCCGAACACGCCAACGTAATTTTTACTCTCACTTTCGGCACCTCCTATTTTTTTGCCCGTTTTGCGGGCGTATTGCCTCCCTCGGCGCGTAAAGCGTTGGGGAATTGCGCGCCGTAAAAAAACGCGCAAAAAAATAAACCCCATTCGAGGTAACTTTATTTTACCATATTTTTTAACCTTTGTCAAGCGGTTTTTTAAAATTTTTTCACATTTTCCGTAATTTTTTATTCTTCAAACAGAATATCGCAGAAATGCTCCTCGCTTTCGACAAAGCAACAGCCGTCCTGAGCATAGATAACGATAACCGTTTTGCCCTTCGGGATAAACCTGCCGTTTGCGGTAACCGCCCTGAAAAGGTAGCTCCGAATGCCGTGCTTTACCTCGATAACGCCGAAAAGCTCGCTGTCGATATCCTCCACAACCGTTCCGCGAAGCCCCTCAAGCTCTGCGTCGGAGGGCTCTCCCGCCTTGTGAAGCTTAAGATACAACGGCGAAATTACCGTGCTGACGGCAAAATTCACGGCAATCCCCGCGACTGCCCCAAGCGGCATGGAAATCCACCCCGCAAGCCCCGCGACGTCCATAAGAAGCCCCGCTATCGACCCCGCGAAGATCACCACGATAAGCCGCAGCATATTCTTCGGGAAAACCGTCTGCCAGAGGGTTTTATCGGCTTTGTTCTCGAAAAGCTCGCCCGCGTCGGGGAAAAAGACCTTCCCGAAAAAAGCCATTCCCACCGCCTGCGCGAACAGATACAGACCCGACAATATTATAAGAAGCGTGTAAAAATTTCTCACGTTCTGTCCTCCGCGGGCTTTTCCTTAAGCTCAATCTTCACCTTGTTCACACGAAGCCCGTCGGTCTCGACAACCGTCACGCAAAAGTCCTCCGATTCGGTTTTCGCGCCGGTTCGGGGAATTTTCCCGAAAAGCTCCAGAACCCAGCCCGCCACGGTGTGAGCCTCGCTGTCTATCGGAAGCTCGATATCCCTGCCTGCGAAATATCTTCTCAGCGAATTCAGCGAAACATCGCCGTAAACCGAGAAAACTCCGTCCGTTACCGACGTTATGGGGCTTTTTACCTCGTCGCTTTCGTCCCAGATTTCCCCGACAAGCTCCTCAAGCAGGTCCTCCATGGTAACAATCCCGAGCGTTCCGCCGTGCTGGTCGAGAATAACGGACATATGACACTTTTTCTTCTGCATTGTCCGGAGAACCTCGGAGATTTTCAGCATACACGGGAAATAGATGGTTTCCTGTATCAGATCGCGGACGATAAGCTCTTCGCCCTTTTCCTCATACTCTTTTATAAAATCCTTTTCATTGATAACGCCGATTATATTATCAAGCGTTTTTTCAACCACGGGCATTCTGGAATATTCTTCCTTTAAGAATTTATTCCTTACCTCCTCGGCGGAATCGTTCACGTCGACAGCGACTATCCTGACGCGCGGCGTTATCACCTCGTCCACGGTTATCTCGTCGAATTCCAACGCCGAACGCACAAGATTGCTCTCCTGCTGCTCTAAAACGCCCTCGTCCTCGATTTCGTCGATTATCGCCATAAGCTCTTCTTCCGTTACGGAGACGGACTCCTTGCTGTGAAACAGCTTTCCTACGCCGTTTTTAAGAAGAATAAACAGCACCGACAGCGGAGTGAAAATTATCATCAAAAATGAGATTATCGCCGAAACGCCGATACAAACGCCCTCCGCGTGATCCTTCGCAATGCCTTTAGGCATAACCTCGCCGAAAATCAGCACCACCACGGTAGTCACGACCGTTGCCGCGAGAGAGCCGTATTTTTCGCCGACAAGCGACACCGCAAGAATTGTCGCGATAGACGACGACGCGATATTTACGATATTGTTGCCGATAAGAATGGTCGTAAGAGCCTTGTCGTACTTTTTAAGCACGTTTAACGCGCGCTCGGCGGATTTTGAGCCGTTTTCCGCCATATTCTTAAGCCTTATTCTGTTTACGCTGGAAAAAGCCGTTTCCGAAGCTGAAAAAAAAGCCGACATTGCCAGCAAAGCTATTATCAGAATTATCTGACCCGTCATAAATTCTCCTAAACTACACTAAAACAAACTGTTTAATACTGCTTGTAACGCCGCCGCTGTTGTTGTCGGGAGCGGTAAAACGACAGAGTTTTTTCACGTCCGCGTGACCGTTTTCCATACAAAAGCTCCAGTCCGACAGCGAAAGCATATCCGCGTCGTTAAAATAATCCCCGAAAACCATAGTCTCCGAGCGCGTCGCGCCGACAAGCTGCATTAAAGCCGCCAGAGCCTTTCCCTTGCTTACTCCCCCCGGCATTACGTCCATCCAGATTTCCCCCGAGACCAGCACCGAAAGCCGCTCGCCGAAAGCCTTATCCAGAGCGGGTTTTCCGTGAGTCATAGTTCCCAGCATATCGCACACCGCAAGCTTGTAGACCTTTCCTATATCCTCCGAAAAGCTTTCGATTGTCTTATGATTCCAATAATATCTTCCTACCTCGCGGTTAAACTCCTCGCTGCCGGGCAGGTGGAAAACTCCTTTTTCGGCGCAGACAACCAGCTTTAAATCGCCGATTTCCTCGCATTTACGGACAAGCTCGTCAAAAGTCGCGCGGTCAAGGGAATTTACGTTCACGGGCTTGCCGTTATGGTAGGTGCAAGCCCCGTTATCGCAGATATACGACACGGCGTTTTTGTATTTTTCGGGGAAAAAATGCTCCGCCGCCGTATATGTACGCCCCGTCGCCACCGCAAAACGTATCCCGCGGCGTTGAAGCTCGTCCAGAACCGTGAAAAAATCATCGGGGAGGCGTTTTTCATCATCGAGAAGAGTCCCGTCCATATCGCTTGCAATAAGCTTTATCATCTGTTTTCACTCCGTTCAGTTCAGAAAAGCGCGGGGCTTGCCGATAACGCGCTTTCCGTTGTAAAACGACACGTCAAAATGATTTATCGCGTCTGTCAGATCCTCGAAAACATCATCGGGGATATCCTCGCTGTTTTTCATTTTTTCCAGCGCGGAAACAAAGCTTTCTTTGAGATAATCCGTTCTGAACATGGATCTCGCCGCGATGCGCCTGCCCGTATCGGCGTTTACGAGAAATTTTGCGTCATGCTCAAACTGCTCCATAACACGCAAAAATTCATCATACGCCGCGCTGTCGCGGAATACCGCGCGCTGTAACGCCGCGGCATGGCACAACTCGTTTAAACTGATATTACGCGGCAAAACATCATACACGGAAAACAGCGTGAACAAAAAGCTGAAAAGCGAGCAAAATTTCCTCGGAGAACCCATTGTAAGCGTAAGGCAGTCGATATTCGCGCGGTAAAGCTTTATTGCGCCGTCCAGTGCCGCCCTGTACTCGTTTGTCGGGCAGAAATCCACAGGCACCGAAAACGCGTTTTTAAGGCGGTTTACATAATGCTGCGTTTTTTCATCGCTTATATAAATACAGCCATCCGTCACCCTTACGGCGGTGATTTTCCCGCGCAAAGCCCTTTGCGAGAAGCTGAACGCACCCGCGTTTATCATGCCCCCCGACAGCGACAGCATAACGGGCGGGCAATTTTCGGGAAGGCGGTTTTGAACATAATTGCGGTTGATTTCCGACGGAGTAAGCACAACATAATCAAAATCGAACACATCAATAAGCTTCATAAACATCGGATCAATCGGGCGGAAAATATAGCCCATTCCGCGGGGAAGCCTTTTAAGCTTCATCAGAACGCGGAAATCCACCTCCGCGTACCTTATCCCCGCGTCGCGGAGCGACTGTATATACTTATAAATGAACTTCGGCTCGGCGTTGTCGCGCACAGCGAACGTACACAAGCTGTTATCCGTAAGAACAGTACTCATTTTAACCTACCTTTATATATAAATAAACTCTATCATTACATTATAACACATATAAACCGATTTTTCAACGGGGTTTTGAAATTTCACACGAAAAAGCCGTCCCCCAAAAGGCACGGCTCTCAAATCAACTGAGACTTACTCCGCAAAAAAACCTCGCGCTGTAATACCCGTTTGAAATATCCACCTCGCGGACATCCGTCCCGGGCATAAGGCACGCTATCATCTTCCCGCCGCCGATAAATATACCGCCAAATCCCGCGGCGTCTTCGCCCGGTTCATTGCAGAAAAACACCAGATCCCCCGTCTTAAGCTCGGAAAACTCAAGCCGCGCGCCCATTTTCGTCTGACCGTCAAGACCCCTCGGGCAGGTAATATACCCGTTTTCCCGAAGAACATAATATATAAACCCCGAATTGTCAAAACCGTCGGGAGAAGCACCGTTTTCCAGAAACTCAACCCCGATAAGAGAATTTGCCGTAGCTATAATCCCCTCGACATTCGACGAGCCGCTCGGGTCGCCGCCCGAAACACCGGAATTCTGCGGCGTGCTTTCCGGAAAATCCGACTCCGTGCCGCCGTGCGTTACGTCCTGCGAATAGGAGGACGAACTCTGCGAAGAATGTGAACCTTTGCTCTGCGGGTCATCGCTGTTTATGACGCTTGCCAGAATTACTGTCGTGATCACGCCCAACGCCACTACAGTCACGAGAACGATGATCAATATGTTATTTTTCATTGCTATCTCCTAAGACCCTGCCGATTTTCCCCGTCTTTTAATTATATTACATTATCCCGAAAACGTTACAACGGAACTATCTGAAGTTTATCCTCAACAATCGTAACGCGCGAACGCGGCGTTACATCGGGAATTTCCAGTGTAAGGAAATTTATCGTAAACTTCACCCCGGGATAAATCGTACCCGTGCAAATCGCCGACAGAGTGTCTTTATTTCTTATGTCCTCTTCAAGCTTATCTATCTGCTCCTGAATTTCCGCCTTCCGAAGCCCGTGAAACAGCTTGTTCTGCGTTTCGGTGCGGTACTGCCGCTGCTGCGCCTCGGTAAGCTCGCCGCCCTGCGCTACGCGGCGTTGTTTTAAAAATGCGAGATTTTTTATCGCGGAATCGAAAATTCTTATCGACTCTTTAAGATCAGCCTCAGCCTCGCGCTTCCTTAAAAAAAGCACCGAACCGTCACCGATATAAATATCTGTAGGCGTGTATTTCCTCGAACCGAAAATTCCCGCCGTGACATCGTGCATAGACGTAAGCTTTCCGCCCATAATTACGCCCGTGGACGTTTTCGCGGTCAGCGCGCCGTAACAAAACGCATTGCAGAACGCAAACTGTTTTGACTCCAGATTGCCCTTTGTGAAAATCTCGGCATTCTCGCAAAAGCCTATATCCGCATTTCCGTCGCAGGTAACCTTTGAATTTATACAGCCGCCGACTATCGTAACATCGCCGCCCGCGGTGATCTCCCCGCTGAAAACGCTGCCGTCAATTTTGACGTTTCTGCCCGCGTTTACGGAAAAGCCCTCCATAACATTGCCTTTAATGTGAACATCGCCGAAAAAGTTGATATTCCCGACCGACATATCAAGATCGGTCTTGATAGTTACAGCTTCCTCGACCTGAAAGCTTCCCCCGCCGTAAACAATATGCCCGTCGCACCCCGCGACAATCTTCGTGCCGTCGGTGGTGACCAGCGTATTTTTCCCGAGAGTAATCTTCGCGGGCTCGCCCGGCTCGGGAGGGATTTCCTGCCCGTAGATATTAACCCCCGCCGTGCCCTCCTCGGGCAGAACTATATCCGCGATTATCTCATTCTTGTGAATGGGAACAATGGCGTTAAGCTCGCGGTAATCCGCAATGCCGAACTCGTTCTGATGAGG
>CANRIQ010000107.1 GCA_947630655.1 uncultured Clostridia bacterium
GATTTGCTCGATTTCACCGCGAAACTGCTCCAAAACGCCCTCAAGCTGTTCCCTTGAAACATTGACATTTTGCTGTTCGGAAAGCTCTCCCCAGATATCAAGAGTGTCGGACGAAAGCCCTAATCTGAACCCCGCGCGGTAGCTTTTGCTCTTGTCGAAAACGAGGTCGACAGCCTTGGTGGCGTTGCCGATAAAAACGGGCAAAACGCCCGTCGCCATGGGGTCGAGCGTGCCGCCGTGACCGACCTTTTTTGTGCCGAGCTTTTTCCTTGCTACAGCCGTCACATCAAACGAAGTGAAGTGCTGCGGCTTGTTTACGCAGATTATCCCGTTCATTCGAGACCTGCCTCGCGCAACGCCTTTACGCACTCCGCAATCAGAAGCTCCTCGGCTTTATCATAACCGCAGTCGAAGCTGCACCCCGCCGCTCTGTCGTGACCGCCGCCGCCGAATTTCTGAGCGATAAGCGCGGAATTTATCTTCTCGCCGGACCTGAGAGACGCCTTAAACACGCCGTTTTTCTTCTCCTTAAACGAAATGCCTATCTCAACGCCCTCAATCTGCCGCGGAATGGACGCAATCGAGCTTACATCATCGCTGTCGATATCGACAAGCCGCGACATATCATCGAGCGTTAAGCACACGAGAGCGATTTTCCCGCCCTCGAAAAACTTCATGCCCTTGTAGATATGCTGTTCGAGAGCGAGCCTGCCCTTCGTTTTAAGGTCGAAATGCAGATAATTTATCTTCCCGCACTCCGCGCCGAGCTCCATAAGCTCCGCCGCATAACGGTGGGTCTGAGCCTTTGTATTGCTGAATTTAAAACAGCCCGTGTCGGTCGCAATTCCCGTATAAAGGCAATTTGCAATAGTGCGGTCAATCGAAACTCCCAGAGCCTTTATCACCTCGAAAACAAGCTCCGCCGCCGCGGCGTAATTTGCCCTTAAAAGCGTGCGTTTTGCGTAATCGAGATTTGAAATGTGATGATCTATGCAAAGCTCGGCTTTATCACCCTGCTCTTTAAGCTCACCCAAAAGGCGGCTGTCCGCAACGTCCACGCAGACGATATTCTGCGGCTCGAACTGCTGTTCTTCTACCGCCTCGCGAAGATAATCAAACCGCGCGGGAATGTGATCGGGACACACTGCGCGGGCGCGTTTTCCCATGCGCTGGAGCGCGCCGCAAAGCGAAAATCCGCAGCCCAGCGTATCGCCGTCGGGATTTGCGTGCATAAGAATGAGATAATCGTCGTTTTCGCGGAGAAAATCCGCCGCCTGCTCTAACTCAATCTTCATTTTCCGACTCCTCGCTTTCCCCGTTATCATCGCTATCATCACTATCATCGGCGCGTTTCGGGAGATTTGCTATAATATTTTCAATATGCTCGCTGTATGCGAGAGAATTGTCGGGAACGAAGATAAGCTCCGGCATTTTCCTCATGCGAACCCTCGCCGCAATGCATTTTTTGAAATACCCCGAAGCCGCCTTCATGCCCTCGACAGCCTTTGCGGTGCGCTCCTCGCCGCCCATACAAGCTACCCAGACCTTGCAGAAGGACAAATCGCTTGTAATTTCGCAGCGCGTAACCGTCACAAAGCCGTTTGCGACGCGCGGGTCCTTAACCCCGCTCACCGCCGCCGAAAGCTCCCGTCTTACGTCCTCGCTGAGCCTTTTTATATTGAAATTCGCCATATATTACCTCCTTATCAGAAGTAAACAAAACTAATCGCGGTATTCCTCCATAACATACGCCTCGAAAATATCGCCCTCTTTAATATCGGTGAACTTTTCAAGGTTTATTCCGCACTCGTATCCCGCGGCAACCTCCTTTACAGCGTCCTTAAACCGCTGGAGACCCGCGATTTTATCATCGCCGACGACAATTCCGTCGCGGACAACGCGAACCTGCCCGTTTCTTACTACCTTGCCGTCAAGCACATACGAACCCGCGACAACGCCTACGCCCGTAATCTTATAAACCTGGCGAACCTCGATGCGCCCGAGCTGTACCTCGCGGAACTTCGGCGCGAGCATGCCCTTCATCGCCGCGGTTATATCCTCGATTGCATCGTAAATAACGCGGTAAAGCCTTACCTCAACACCGTTTCTCTTTGCGGTTTCCTCCGCGGACGGGTGGGGTCTTACGTTAAACCCGACGATTATCGCATTCGACGCCATAGCAAGCATTACATCGCTCTCGCTTACTGCGCCGACGCCGCCGTGAATTACCTTAACCCTGACTTCATCGTTCGTCAGCTTTTCAAGAGACTGCTTTACAGCCTCAACCGAGCCCTGAACATCGCCCTTTACGACGATAGGAAGCTCCTTTACCTCGCCCTGCTCGATAGAAGAGAACAGATTGTCGAGAGTGACCTTCTGATACGACTTGAACTGCTCCTCCTTAGCCTCGCGCTTACGTTTTTCGACAAGCTCGCGGGCAAGCTTTTCGTCCTCAACCGCCGCGAACGTATCGCCCGCGGAGGGAGCTTCCGAAAGACCCATAATTTCAACGGGAACAGACGGACCCGCCTCGGTTACAGTTCTGCCCTTATCGTCGCGCATAACGCGGACGCGTCCTACTGCCGTGCCTGCTATAAGAATATCTCCGGTATGAAGCGTGCCGTTCTGCACCAGAAGCGTTGCGATAGGACCTCTGTTCTTATCAAGGCGAGCCTCGATAACCGCACCCTTCGCAAGGCGGTCGGGGTTAGCCTTAAGCTCCATAACATCGGCGGTAAGTCCCACCATTTCAAGCAGGGTGTCCATGCCCTCGCCCGTCTTTGCGGACACGGGAACGCAGATGACGTTTCCGCCCCAGTCCTCGCAGACAAGATCGTATTTTGTAAGCTCCTCCTTGATTTTATCGGGATTTGCGCCCTCTTTATCCATCTTGTTCATAGCGACGATAATCTGAACGCCCGCCGCCTTTGCGTGGTTGATTGCTTCAACCGTCTGCGGCATAATTCCGTCGTCCGCCGCAACAACAAGTATAGCAATATCCGTAATCATCGCGCCGCGCGCACGCATAGAGGTAAACGCCTCGTGTCCCGGAGTGTCGAGGAAGGTAATATCCCTGTCGTCGAGATGAACGCGGTATGCGCCGATATGCTGGGTAATGCCGCCCGCCTCGGTCGCCTGAACGCTTGCGTGGCGGATATAGTCGAGAATTGACGTTTTTCCGTGGTCAACGTGTCCCATAACGACAACAACCGGCGAACGGGGCTTCAGGCTCTCGGGAGCGTCCTCTGCGTCCTCGAAAAGGCGTTCCTCAATCGTCACGATAATTTCCTTTTCGACTTTCGCGCCGAGTTCTTCCGCAACCAAAGACGCGGTATCGAAATCAATCGTTTCATTGATATTCGCCATAACGCCCAGCGCGAAAAGCTTCTTTATAACCTCCGTCGCGGTGACCTTAAGCCTTGTTGCAAGCTCTCCTACGACGATTTCGTCGGGGATCTGAACCCTAAGCTGCTGTTTTCTTGCGCGCTCAAGCTCTAAGCGTTTCAGCTTCTGAGCCTCGGTTTCGTGCTTATTGCCGTACTGCTTGCCCTTTTGCTGGGAACGCTGCTGAATTTTCTGCTTACTGCGGAAATTATCGCCGTTCATTCTGCCTGCGGGCGCGATTGTCTCATAACGCTCGTTATACTTATCAAGCTCGACATAGCTTCCGCGGGTATCAACGGTCTTTCTTACCTGCTCGCCGCGGTGAACAGCTTCGCCCTTCTGCTTTTGCTGAACAGGCGGAGTGTTGACCTTAATCTTGCTGGAATCAATCGCGGGCTTTGCCGCATTATTCCTCGGAACAACAGGCTTCGGCTTTGCGGAATTTCTGTCCCGATTGTCCCTGTTGTCGCGGTTATCCCTGTTATCCCTGTTATCCTTAAATTCGCGGTTTTTAACGTCCCGAATGTCCTTTTTATCGGATTTATCGGTCTTCTCGGTCTTAACCTCGCCTGCGGGACGCACAGGCTTTGCGGGAGCCTTCTGCTCGGGCTTATTATCGACACGAGCGGGCTTCTCGGACTTCGGCTTATCCTGCTTATCCTGCTTTTCGGGCTTTTGCTCCATTTGCTCGGCAGGCTTTGCCTCAACAGCCGGCTTTGTCTCCTCTTTAACCTCTTTAACCTCTTTGCCCTCGGTTTCCTTAACCTCGGCGGGTTTCTTTTCCTCCTGGGAAGGCTCTTCCGCCTTCTTTGCGGGAGTCTTCTTCTTTACGGGCTTTTTCTCCGGCTCGACGGGCTTCTCGGTCTTAATCTCGCGGGTGGTCTTAAACGTGCTTTGAAGATTTTTCACCTCGAAACGTCTTGAAAAGACCTCCAGAAGATAATCCACCTCGTCGGCGGTAATAGCGGCGGTGGTTTTTCGGGGATTTTCCATAGGAATACCCTTGTCGAGAATTTCAAGAAGCTCGGTCTTCTCGACGCCGAAATCCCGCGCCACGTCCTGTATCTTATATTTAGTCTGTTTACTTGGCAATGTAATTTTCCTCCATAAAAATCAAATTCGCTTTACTTTGCGGCAATATGTTTTTTTATCGAGCCGTACAGTCCCTCGTCGCTTATAAGGAAAACGCCCGCCCGTTTACCGACGGCGTTTTGAGCGTCGTCCATAAGAAATTCCGCCTTTACAACCTCTCTGCCGTGTTTTTCGGCAAAAAAGCGGATTTCCTTTTCGGTTTTCGCGGAAACGTCCGCCGCAAGCAGAACCCCCACGAACCCCTTGGACGAAAGACCGTCCGCCGCCGCGTCAAACCCCGCGGCAAGCTTTCCCGCGCGCTTGCACAAGCAAAGCGTGGACAGCACATTATTTATCCTCGGTCAGCTCCCTCTTTATGGTTTCGTATATGCCTGCGGGAATTTGGCATTTGAAGCTGCGCTCGAGCTTTTTTCCCTTAACCGCAAGCTCCAGACAGTTTAAATCCTTGCAGATATACGCGCCTCTTCCCGCTTTTTTACCCGTGGGATCGGTTGAAATAACGCCGTCCTTATCGCGGACTACACGCACAGCACCCTTCTTGCCGATCATTTCACCACACCCCACGCATTTTCTCATCGGAACTCGTTTTTCGGGCATAATGCCTCCTTACTGCCCGGACTGTTCGGGAATCTCGGCTTCGGGCTTCGGTTTTTCAATCAGAGGCACCGTTTCATAATCCTTCGGAGTTACCGCGCTTTGAGCCTTGATATCAATCTTATAGCCCGTAAGCTTCGCCGCAAGCCACGCGTTCTGACCCTTGTTGCCGATAGCAAGCGAAAGCTGATTATCGGGAACAATTACCTTGCAGGAACGCTTTTCGGGATTCGGGTCGGAAATTATCACCCGAAGCGTCTCGGCGGGCTTTAACGCCTGCATAATAAACTCCTCGGGATCGTCGCTGTACAAAACGACGTCGATCTTCTCGCCGCGGATCTCCTTGATAACGGCGTTTATACGGCTTCTCTGCGGACCTATGCACGCGCCCACAGCGTCGACGTTCGGATCGGAGCTCATAACCGCGATCTTGCTGCGGCTTCCGGGAGCGCGGGACACCGCCTTTATCTCGACCGTTCCATCGTATATTTCGGGGCACTCCAGCTCGAACAGACGCTTTATAAGCCATTTATCCGTTCTGGAAACCTTAAGATACTGGTTCTTTTCGCCCTCCTTATACTCCTTGGAAACGCCCGAAATAAACACCTTTACGACCTGTCCCACCTCGAACGTCTCGCCGGGAATTTGATCGTCCTTAAGCAGCAGCACCTCGTTATGATTTATCTCCAGCGTAACATGGCGGGTCTGCGGCTCTATCTTTGTAACTACGGCGGACACCGCCTCGTTTTCGTACTGACCCCAGATTTCGCTTAAATGCTGTCTTTCGGCGTTGGAGAAGCCCTGACGGATAAGATCCTTCGCGTTTTTCGCGGCAATGCGCTTAAACATCTTGGTATCTATAGGGCAGCGAACGTGATCTCCTACCTCAAGCGTAGGATCGATCTTGCGCGCCTCCTCAAGCACGATCTCCTTTTCGGGCTCGTAAAGAGTATCCTCCACCTCGATGACCTCTTTAAGTATCGACACGTCGAACACCTTGTTTTTAGGGTCGATTTCAACCTTTACAAAATCCTCGTCGTCATCAAAGTGAAGATTGGACCTCAAGCTTCTCTCGATAGCGTACTTTATCTTTTCCGCGAGAATTTCGCTGTCGATGCCCTTTTCCTCAGCCAGAGCCTCGAGATTTTCGTAAAAATCTCCGTAATCTTCCCCTTTAGCTATTTTTCTTCTTGCCATTAGTTAATCCTCCATAAGTTTTTCAAAATCATCAAAATCATCGTAATTTATCGCAGAGACCTCCGCAAGAGAGACCTCCGAAGTCCCGAATTCGCCCGAAACGGTGATATTCTCCCCGTCGAAGCCCTCGAGCGTACAGCTCACCGTTTTTTCGGGAAAACCCTCTAGAAGCTTATAGGTGCGGAGCTTAATCCGCTTACCTACCGACACAGCAAGCTGTTCCGTGCGCCTTATCGGACGCTCAAGCCCCGCCGAGCTTACCTC
>CANRIQ010000108.1 GCA_947630655.1 uncultured Clostridia bacterium
CATAAGCATATTTGTAAGGTCGAGCGACGGCACGTCAATCCACGCGATAATGCCTTCGGGCGCGCCCGCCTTCACCGCCGCCTCGAGAACCACCTTCGCCGCCGCGATAGTGCAGTTTTTCGCGCGGGGGTGCGGGCTTATGATAATGCCGTTTCTGGTTTTAAGGCAGATTAACGCCTTGAAAATCGCGGTAGAGGTGGGGTTTGTCGTAGGGATAACCGCTCCCACAACGCCTATAGGCTCGGCAACCTTAGCAATGCCGTAAACGTCGTCCCGCTCGATAACTCCGCAGGTCTTTACGTTCTTGTAGGCGTTGTAGATATGCTCTGACGCGTAGTTGTTTTTGATAACCTTGTCCTCAACCACGCCCATTCCCGTCTCCTCTACAGCCATTTTCGCGAGCGGAATACGCATTTTGTTTGCAGCGGACGCCGCCGCAAGAAAGATTTTGTCAACCTGCTCCTGCGAGTACTCCGCAAACGCCCTCTGCGCGGTTCTTACTCTTTCCAGAGCGGCTTCAAAGCTCTCGGTGCTGTCGATAATCTCGTAGTCCATAAGTCACTCCTCCTAAAATATACGTTAGTCCCTCTCCAGCGCGGTAATTCCCGAACGCACCATCTTGATAATCCCGAACGGCTTCATAAGGCTTATGAAAGCGTCGATTTTCTGTGGCTCACCCGTCAGCTCCAGCATAATGGAGTTTTCGGCAACGTCCACGGGCTTTGCCCGGTAGAGGTTGGCAATTTCGATTATCTTATGGCGGTCCTCGGAATTTCTTCCCGCTCTGATGAGTATGTGTTCACGCGTAACCGCGTCGGTGAGAATTTTCACCTCGTACACGTCGTACAGCTTCATAAGCTGATTTTTAATCTGCTCCAAAATCCGCAAATCACCCGCGACAACGATTGTAAGCCTTGAAATATTCGGCTCCTCGGTCTCGGCGGCGTTAAGGCTTTTAATGTTGTAGCATCGTCTGCTGAAAAGCCCGCCGACGCGCGGCAGAACGCCGTTATGGTTTGCAACTTTAACCGATAAAACATATTCCTGCATAATTATCCCTCCCGCTCTATCTCAATTGAAGTAATCGGGTCTATGATAGGCTTTCCCGCGGGTATCATCGGCAAAACGTTGATATCGCGGTCGATCTTCACTTCTATCATAACGGGCGCGGTTTTTGAGATTTCCAGAGCCTTTGTTAAAACGGGCTCAATATCCTCGTTTTTCGCGATAACAAAGGTTTTTATGCCGAAGCTCTCCCCGAGCTTTACATAATCAATATGGCGGTTGTCAAGCGTTGTCTGCGAAAAATGCTTGTTGTAGAACAGCCGCTGCCATTGCCGCACCATACCGAGAACGCTGTTATTTATAACCATCTCGATAATGGGGATATTGTGCGCCGAAGCGGTGATAAGCTCGTTTAAATTCATCGCAAAGCTTCCGTCGCCCGCGATGTTTACAACGGTTTTTTCGGGACAGCCGACCTTCGCGCCGATAGCCGCTCCAAGCCCGAAGCCCATTGTCCCCAAGCCCCCCGAGGACACAAAGCTTCTCGTGTTTTTAAAGCGGTAAAACTGCGCCGCCCACATCTGATTTTGCCCGACCTCGGTGGCTATAACGGCGTTTCCGTCCGTAAGCGTATCAAGCTTTTCAATCACTGCCTGCGGGGTGACGGGGAAGTCCTTTGTGCCTTCCTGAACGGGTTCACCGTAGTCCTTTTCGATAAGCTCGTCCGTCCACGGATTTTTCTTTTGAGAAACCCTTTCCAGCAGCTTTGCAAGCACCGCCTTCACATCGCCCTTGATTGTCACCTTTGCTTCAACGTTCTTGTTGAATTCGGCGGGGTCGATGTCGATGTGAATAATTTTCGCATGCCGCCCGAAAACCGCGGGTTCTCCGATAACGCGGTCGGAAAATCGCGTTCCTATGCCGATAAACAGATCGCACTCGTTTAAAGCCGCCGCCGCTTTTACCGTGCCGTGCATACCCAGCATTCCGATATAACGCCGATTTGTCTGGTCAAAAGCTCCCTGTCCCATAAGCGAGCAGGAAACCGGCGCGTCGCACACTTCGGCGAGCCTTGCAAGCTCCTTCTCCGCGCCCGACGAGATAACCCCTCCGCCCGCGTAGATATACGGCTTTTCGCAGCCCTCGATAAGCTCTAATGCCTTCGATAACTCATCTTCATTTACGTTGTAAATATCGCGTATTTTGGACATCTCGGGGATAATCAGCGGCTTTTCGGGGTCAGCGGGGGAATAATCGCACTTTGCCGCGGTAATATCCTTCGGTATATCCACAAGAACGGGACCTTTTCTGCCGCTTCCCGCTATCTTAAACGCAAGACGGATTGTGTCCGCCAATTCGTCAATATGCTTTACAATGAAATTATGCTTTGTAATCGGCATTGTAACGCCCGTGATATCCACTTCCTGGAAGCTGTCCAGCCCCAGCAGGTCGCAGGAAACGTTCCCCGTAATCGCCACGAGCGGCACGGAGTCCATATACGCCGTCGCAAGCCCCGTGGTGAGATTTGTAGCCCCCGGACCGGAGGTTGCAAGCACCACGCCCGTTTTGCCCGTCGCTCTCGCAAAGCCGTCGGCGGCGTGGCACGCGCCCTGCTCGTGGGAGGTGATGATATGGCGGATTTTGCCGCTGTATTTGTACAAGCTGTCGTAAATGTTCAGCACAGCCCCTCCGGGGTAGCCGAAAATCGTATCTGCGCCCTGTTCGAGCAGACATTCAACAATAATATCCGAACCTGTTAAAACCATAATATCCCTTTCCTTAATATTTAATTGTTATTAAAATAACATCTTCTTCTATTTTAACACAAATACCCTTTATTGTCAACAATTAAAACGGCAAAATGCTTTTTCGTGAAAATGCCAAAATCTGCGGTAAATTTTTGTATATTTTGCGGAAAGCGCAAATTCCGCGCAAAACCGCGCAAAATAGTTTAGAGGTGAGAACGTTGAAAAAATTTTTTGAAGGCGGCGTGTGCGGATTGCTTAACGGCTTTTTCGGCTCGGGCGGGGGAGTGGTCGCCGTGCCGATTTTGGAGAAGGAGTGCGCTCCGAACGAGGCTCACGCAACCTCCGTCGCGCTGATTTTTATCCTGAGCCTTGTCACGGCGTTATTTTACGGCTTTTCGGGCAATTTAGACTTCGCGGGCGCGTGGGAATACATTCCGTGGGGAGTATTGGGAGCGGTCGCGGGCTCGGTTTTTCTAAAGAAAATCAAGCCCAGAATACTAAAGCGGCTTTTCGGAGCGGTAATAACCGCCGCCGCAGTGAGGATGTTGTTTTTATGAGCATAATAGTCGGATTTTTAACGGGCGTTTTAGCGTCAATGGGCTTAGGCGGGGGATTTGTGCTGGTGGTGTGGCTGACGCTCTTCGCGGATGTCGGGCAAAAGACCGCACAGGGGATAAATCTGCTGTTTTTTCTGCCGATAGCGTTCATTTCGCTTGCAATTCACCTGAAAAACAAACTTGTAAACAAAGCCCTCGTAAAGAAAATGGCTCTGGGCGGCATAGCGGGCGCGGTACTTGGGACGCTTGCCACTCGGATAATCGACAATTCCGCGCTAAGGTTTCTGTTCGCGCTGTTTTTGCTGGCATTCGGGCTGAAGGAGCTGTTTGGAAAGCAGGCTGAAACCGCCCCCGCGTCGTAGCTGTCATAAAGAAAATAGGTCTGTAGGCAGTTTACAGTGTACAATTAACAGTGTACAGTATTCGGTATCCGCCTTTGGCGGATAAATTGGATTGTCACAAAGAAAATAGGTCGCTAAAACATCTGTTCAGCGACCTGCAATCTTAAATACAATCAAATCGTTCGCGCAAGCGAACACATTTTACTGTTCACAGCATTATCCACGAAGTGGATAATGCGTTCACTGTAAACTTTTTACTTCAATTCCACCTTCGCGCCTGCTTCTTCAAGCTTCGCCTTCATTTCCTCAGCCTCAGCCTTGGAAACGCCTTCCTTCAGAGCCTTAGGAGCAGCCTCTACCAGCTCCTTAGCCTCCTTAAGCCCCAGACCGCAGATGTCCTTAACTACCTTGATAACGCCCATCTTAGCGTCGCCAAACGAAGTGAGGACAACGTCAAACTCGGTCTTCTCCTCAGCAGCCGCGCCGCCAGCCGCAGCACCCGCCGCAGGAGCCGCCGCTACAGCCGCAGCGGACACGCCGAATTCCTCTTCAAGAGCCTTTACATACTCGTTAAGTTCCAGAACGCTAAGGTTCTTTACTTCTTCAACCAGCTTTTCGATTTTCTCAGAAGCCATTTTAATTTACCTCCATTAAATATGTTGTTGTTAAATGTTTTCCCGCGTCATGCAGCCGAAATTACGCCGCACCGAACAATTTTAACGATTTTACGCGGACTGTTCGTCGTTTTTCTTCGCAATCTCGTTGATAGCGATAGCCAGACGCTGCATAGGCGACTGAAGCATAAATACGAGCTGCGAAAGCAGAGTTTCCTTGGACGGCAGCTTAGCGTAAGCTTCAACCTCTTCCTTGGAAATCGCCTTTCCGTCCACAAAGCCGAGCTTTATGGAGAATTTTCCGTCGGAATCTTCAGCCTTCTTGTGAAGCAGCTTCGGCGCAACGATAATATCATCGTCGGAAATAGCGATAGCCGTAGTGCCGGACAAAGCGGGCTCAAGCCCCTCGATGCCCGCCTTCTCGGCAGCGCGCTTTAAAAGCGTGTTCTTTACAACGAAGTATTCCACGCCGCTCTCACGAAGCTCTTTACGAAGCTTTGTGTCGTCCTCGACGGAAATACCCTTGTAATCCACCAGAACGCCGCCCGCAGCCTTTTTCAGCTTTTCGGCGAGTTCTTCAACAAACTGCTGCTTTTGCGCAAGTACGGATTCACTGGGCATTTTATTCACTCCTTTGCATAAAAATAAAATATGCTGTCCGAAACACCCGAAACTAAAAAACCTTTCCGCCGAAAAGACAGAAAGGGAGTAAAGACTATAAATCCACACCCATTCTTCGGCAGGCGCGGGAACCCGCATTATACCGCCGAAGCCAGCCTCGGCGACACCTGCTGTCTTCAGAACAGCATACTAATTATACCATACATTTTCCCGTTTGTCAAGCATTTTTTGAAAATTTAATGAAAATTGTTGTATTTTCGGAAAAAATATGCTACAATAAACGTATGCGGTCAAAAATGTCAGGATTTAACGGAAAAATTTACATATTTTGGAAGAGGTGAACGCGTAAGCATGTCCGAAAAGGTAAAAAATTCCTCCGACAGGGTACATCTGCTTGATGAAATACGCGGCTTTGCGATTTTGTGCATGGTGGTCTATCACACGATGTATCAGCTTAAATACAGCTTCGGCGTAAACGTGCCGATTTTCTTCGAGAGCTGGTTTAATGTGATAAGGGATATTTTCGCGGGCGCGTTCATATTCATTTCGGGGATAATGTGCCGCTATTCGAGAAACAATTTGAAGCGCGGCGTTCAGTGCTTTTTCATCGGCATGATAATCACGTTTGTAATGCCTTTTTTCAGCAGCGAGGGCATTGCGTTCGGAATTTTACATTTTCTGGGAATTTCGATGATGCTGTACGGACTGTTCGGAGAATATATCGAGCGTCTGCCGTCGCTTGCGGGGATAATCATCTGCGCGGTTCTTGCGGTTTTTACTTGGAACATCTCGCTGGGCTTTGTCGGAATTCGCGGTATTTTTGAAATTCATATCCCCGAAAAAGCGTATGAGGTCGGCGTGTTGTTTCCGTTCGGGCTGTTCAACGCGGATTTCCGCTCGTCGGATTATTTTTCCATTTTCCCGTGGATTTTTGTGTTTCTGGCAGGCTCTTATTTCGGCTTGTACGCAAAGGAGCATATTCTCCCGGATTTTTTCTACCGCAGTCATATAAGATGGCTCGGGACGGTCGGAAAATATACGATCTGGATATATGTTCTTCACGCGCCGTTGATTTTTTTGATCTGTAACCTTATTTTTCGCTGAATACCGTTTTTTTCTTTCAAATAAGGAATACTTTTGGGGTTGCAAAATTGCAAAAAATAATGTATAATAAGTTAAGGCGGATAAAATCCCCGCATGTGCAGGCTGTAGAGAAAGTCCCAGATGCAAGAAAGTGACACTGCGGACTAGGCTTTGTGCCTGCCGCAGTGTCGCTGACGCCGCAGATGGGGCTTTATCTACAGTCTGTATGACTTTCGAGAATGCATTTTTTATATATGCCGCGTATCGCGCGGAATTTTAGGAAAGGATGGATACATAAATGATTAAGACAGAAATTGTTCCCGCTATATCTCTCCGCGGGCTGGTAATTTTTCCCACAATGGTATTGCATTTCGATGTCGGAAGAACCCGTTCGGTAAACGCGCTTAAAGCCGCCGCCGCAAAAGAGGGGCTTATTTTCCTTGTCGCGCAGAAGGACCCGTCGGACGCCGACCCGTCGCCCGATGAGATTTATACCGTGGGCGTTGTCGGACAGATAAAACAGCTTTTAACCA
>CANRIQ010000109.1 GCA_947630655.1 uncultured Clostridia bacterium
TTCATAGCGGATAACAACAACGTCTCCCGCCTTAATTGACCCGCCGAGAATAGCGTCGCAGGCAAGCTGTTCCCCGTCGAAAACTCTCGCCGTACCCGTGAAATCCATCATCTCGGGCTTTACCGCTCCCTGCTTTACAACAGAGCCGTTTTCCGCGAGATTTCCCGACAAAATGGCAATTCCGCCGTCCTTGCGGATAGGTTCTGCACAGGTGTGAACAATCACGCCGTCGGCGTCTCTTGCAGCGGCAATGCGCTCCTTCTGAGTGCCGCTTACGGTCAGAACGTCCTCGTTTATATGACCGCCCTTAGCAAGCTCTTTAATAACAGTCTGTATACCGCCCACATCGTTCAGATCGGTGATGAAAACGCTGCTTGCGGGGTTGAGTTTTGCAAGCTGGGGAGTTTTTCTGCTCATATTGTCAATATCCGAGAGCTTTATATCAACTCCCGCCTCATGAGCGATTGCCAGCAAATGCAAAACGGTGTTGGACGACGCGCCGATAGCCATATCCGTCGCGAGAGCGTTTTCCATATTCTTTTTGGTAAGTATATCAAGCGGGCGGATATTCTGCTTTACAAGCTCTACAACGCGTTCGCCCGACTCCTTCGCCAGACGGCGGCGCGCAGAATTCACCGCGGGCTCGGTACCCGCCGTCGGAAGTGCAAGCCCCACCGCCTCGGTAAGGCAGTTCATGGAGTTTGCGGTGTACATTCCCGAGCAGGAGCCGCATGTCGGACACGCGTTGTTCTCGTAATCCTTTATAACATCATCGCCTATTTCGCCGTTTGTGTACTGCCCTATTGCCTCGTAAATCTCGGAATATCCCACTCTCTTGCCCTGAACGCAGCCGGGGTTCATAGGACCGCCGCTTACGAAGATAGACGGTAAATTCATTCTTGCCGCCGCCATAACCATTCCGGGGACGATTTTATCGCAGTTCGGGATAAACACAACTCCGTCAAGCGGGTGCGCCGTAAGCATTACCTCAATGCTGTCCGCGATAAGCTCGCGGGAAGCCAGAGAATACCTCATGCCCTTGTGGTTCATCGCAAGACCGTCGCATACGCCGATAGTGAAAAACTCAAACGGCACGCCGCCCGCGTTTCTGATACCGTCCTTGACGTAGCGCGAAATTTCGTGCAGGTGCTGATGCCCCGGAACATAATCCGACGCCGCGCAGACCACCGCGATAAACGGCTTGTTCATCTCGCTGTCAATTACGCCCAGCGACTTCAAAACAGCTCTGTGAGGTGTTTTTTCAACGCCCTCTTTGATCAAATCCGACCTCATTGTTATCATACCTTCCTGAAATTATTTATTTTTTCGGCAGCTTGCCCCGGCATTTTGCCTTGGCAAACGCCTTATTAGCCTTTAAAAAGCATTGCCGCGCCGATAACGCCCGCGTCGTTTGCGAGAGAGCAGACCGAAAGCTCGGTTGTTTTCGAGGAATTTCTCGAATAAATCTGCTCCCAGACGGCACGTCGCAGCGGAATCATCAGCGTGTCTCCCTCGTTGCACACTCCCCCGCCGATACAGAGAATATCGGGCTGGAACGTGTTTATAACGTTCGCTATGCCGCACGCGAGGTATTTTACATATCGCTCGGTAACCGCTTTACCCACCGCGTCGCCGCGTTTCATTGCGGTATACGCCGTGCGCGCGCTAACCTTGCCTTCTTCTTTAATAACGTCCTTCAGAATGGATTCGGGGTGTTCCTCGGCGGCGCGTTTGGTCATTCTCGCAAGCCCCGTTGCCGAGGAATACGCCTCAAAACAGCCCCGTCTGCCGCAGGAGCAGGGTTCTCCGTCAACCTCAATGACCGTGTGACCAATCTCCCCGCCCGCGTAATTCGAGCCGCGGTAGATTTTCCCGTCGATGATAATTCCCGCGCCAACGCCCGTTCCGAGGGTGATAATGACGGCGTTTTTCGCGCCCTTCGCCGCGCCCGCGCAAAATTCCCCGAAAGCCGCCGCATTCGCGTCGTTTTCAAGGAAAACGGGCACTCCGAACGCTTTTTCAATATCTATCCTAAGCGGAGCGTTCACGAAATTCAGGTTGCTTGCAAACTCCACAAGACCCGTGTCGCTGTTGCATATTCCCGGGCAGCCGATGCCGATTGAAGCCGCTTTTTCGGGAGAAATTCCCGCCGCCTCGCAGCACTGCCTTACCGCCGTTTCTATCTGCCCGACAACCTCCTCGTAAACGGGAAAACCGCTTCCGCGGGGGTTTGTCTTTACCTTCGAGCGGGCAACTATCTCGCAGCTTTCGTTCACCGCGCCGCACGCGATATTCGTTCCGCCAACGTCAACTCCTATGTATAACGCCATAAAACACCTCCCGAAATCAATATCCGAGATTTTCGTTTACGATTATCACCTTAATCCTGTCGGGGACGCGCTGGTGCGCAAGCGTCACATACGAGCAGCATATTCTGGCGGGAGCGTGGCAGTGCATACACTCGTTAGTTTTAGCGCAGGGAGTTTCGCAATTAAGCCTTACCGTGTTCTTCGGAGCGGCGATTTTTTCAACGCGGATTTTCGCCTCCTCAAGGTCCTTGACTATCTTATTCACGCCCGCGACGATAACCACCTGTTTTGGTCCGAAAATCATCGCCGAAACGCGGTTTCCGTTCCCGTCGACGTTGTAAAGCTCGCCGTTTTCGGTAATGGCGTTCGCGCTTGCGAAAAACGAATCCGAAACGAACGCCTTTCGCATTATCTCGTCAACCTCTTCTTTTGTCTTTCCTGCGGAACGGTCAAGATACGCGTTCCCGAATTCCTTCATAAGAAGCTCGGTAACGCCGCTTTCCTTAAGCGTCATCGAACCTCCCGCGGTGATAAGCTTGTCGGATTTGACAAGCTCCCGCACAATATCGAAAAGCTCCTCCCTCGACTGCGCAAAAAACGGTTTCATGCGGTTTTCGCGAAGCTTGTCCATTGTTTTTTGAATTCTCTCGTCCATAATGCCCCTCCATGCTGATTTATTCAAGGTCTAATTTTTGCTTGATGGTAATTATCGAGTTCTCCGAGATAACAAACCCGCCGTCGTCGCCGAATTCCCCGTAGGGGATATAATACTCCGCGGGACTTGAACCGTATTCCACGGTATAAAGCAAAGCGGGCTTGTGCTTTCTGTAAAGAGGATCTTCAATATCCGTTTCGGCATTTTCGGCAATCGCCCTGAAATAGGTGTCAAGCAGCGCGCTGTCGGCGTTTCTGAAGTTCTGGTTTATAAGCTCGGACAGCATCGAGCCGATGATATTAAATCTGTAAGACTCGCCCTCGCCGAAATCCGCGTACATTATCAAGCTGTAAAAAGTGTCCGCGGTAATGCGCTGTTCGCCCGCATTGACGGTAGTAACCTCGTTATTTTTCTCAATTATAACGGTTTTGGGAACATCATAGTTCATATTGCCAAAATATGTCAAAACCGTGATAAACGCGTCCTTATCCATATTGATAAAGCCGTTTATCGGTATCCCGACAGCGTCCTCGACCGCCTGAGCCGTCTTTTTCCCGCCCTGAGCCGCATAGACATTTGAAAGCGTTCTGCCCTCCTTCGGCATACTTATCCCCGCGGGCAACGGAACAAACGCAATTCTGCCTGCGACGGCGTTGTACTCCACCAGAACAAACAGCTCGGGCACTTCGTTATTGCCCTCGGAGATCATCGTCAGAACCGCGAAGTTGTAATCGCTTGTCGGTCGGAAATCGTCTGTGGGATTGCCCGACATATCAACGTCCACGGGGCGGCTCTCCTCCGGGAAAAGATACCACCGAAACGCAATAATAGCCGTTATTGCGAAAGCCAGAGCTATTCCGAAAGCTATAAAATAAATATACCAGTTACTTTTTCTGCGAACTGCCATAAATTTCCTCTTTCCGATGAATTTTAAACAATATTTGCAAAATCTATTGATTTTTTACAAAAACGGTAATATAATATAATAGTGTGATAAAATCACATCGTATATAGTATAACACATTTTTTCCGAAATTTCAAGATATAGAGGTATTATGATGAATAATTTTTATTGGAGAACCTGGGCGGAGATAAATCTTGACGCTTTAAAGCAGAATATCGCGAAAATCCGCGAATTATCCCGCGGCAAGGAGATAATCGCTGTTGTGAAGGCGAACGCCTACGGGCACGGAGATGTTCAGTGTGCTAAAGCGTTGAACAAATGCGGCATAAAGCACTTTGCCGTGTCAAACCTGTGGGAAGCGCAGCGGCTGACGTCCGGCGATATTGACGGGGAGATACTTATTTTCGGCTACTGCGATATTCCGCTTATATTTGACAATCTGGGAAAAAATTACATATTCACTGTCGGAGATACCGAATATGCCGAAAAGCTTTCGGCTCTGGCACTGGAAAAGAATGTAAAAATCCCTGTTCACATCAAAATAGACACGGGAATGAGCCGCGTGGGCATAAACACAGCCGAACAGCTTGATTTTATTCTCTCGCAAAAGGGGCTTGACTGCCGCGCGGGTTATACGCATTTTGCCGTCGCGGACAGCCTTGACAAGGAAGACATTGAATTTACCGATTTACAGCAGAAAAGGCTTCTCGATTTGTGCAAAAAACGCGGTCTTAAAACGCATTCCCAGAACAGCGGCGGAATTATCTACCACGGCGAGTACGAGGGGGATTTTGTCCGCGCGGGAATTGTAATGTACGGTCAGCGTCCCGATACAAGGTTTCCCGTGCCCGAGGGGATTACTCCCGTTTTCAGCCTGAAAACCGTTGTAAGCCAGCTTAAAACTATTGACGAGGGCGTTACCGTAAGCTACGGGAGAACCTTCACCGCCGGTCGGAAAACGCGCCTTGCGCTTGTGGCGTGCGGCTATGCGGACGGCTTCAACAGGCGGCTTTCGGGGAACTGGAGCGTTTTAGTGAACGGAAAATACGCGCCGATATGCGGGAGAATTTGTATGGACCAGACGCTTATCGACGTGACTGACGTTCCCGACATAAAGGTCGGAGATGTGGTTACGGTCTATTCGGGAGCGGAGGACTCGCCCTGTTCGATAGAACGCGCCGCAAACCGGATCGGGACGATAAATTACGAGCTTTTATGCGCTATCGGCACGCGCGTTCCGAGAATTTACACCGAGGACGGCAAGGAGACCGAAATTCAGCGTTATATCTGAATAACAAGAAAGGCGAACCGATTGAGGTTCGCCTCTTTGTTTAGTAACTCAGATTGCTTCTTGCAAAATAGCTGTTTACGCCCTTTGCAATAGCACTTGCCATTTTGTCCTGATTTTCGGAATTTGCCATTGTAAGACATTCTCTCGGGTTGGAAACAAATCCCATTTCCACCATAACCGACGGGAAGCTTTCCTCAAGCGTCATCCAGTAATAGCTGTATTTATCGCCGCGGGAGCTGTTTGTGCCGTCGGCGTAAACGCTGTCGTAAAACGCCGAGAGATTGTTGTTTATAGCGGCGGCAAGCGGCTGGGAATACGGCGTGTAATAATACACCTCAACTCCGTGAGCGTCGGGATAGTCAACGCCGTTGCAATGCAGCGAAACAAACATATCCGCGTCGTATTTCCGCCCGTAGGACGGACGCTCCTTTGTGGCATAATAGGTTTCCTCTGTGTGAAGCCTGTAAACCGTCGCACCCATTTCGGTAAGCTTTGCTTCAAGCTTCTTTGCAACTCCGAGAGCTATCACCTGCTCGGTCACCTCGCCTATCGTGCCGGGATCCATGCCGCCCGCGCTGTTAATGCCGTGACCGGGGTCGATAACTATTACCTTCCCCGAAAGCGACGGAGTAGGCACATTGAACGAAAGCACAAGATCCCCGTTTTCGTCGTATGTAGCACCCATACCGCTGTAAATTCCCGCCTGTCGGAGAGTAAGAACCAGTTGGAACTTCGGAACGCCGTTTTCCTCAACGGATTTCCATTCGCCCGCGCTAAACAGCGCGCAGGAGGACATATCGGGAATTTTTGTGACGGAGGTTATATTATCAAAGGTAATATACACATATTGCGGGTCGAAATTCTTAACTACAAACGGTCCGTCAGTGCCTTGCGAAAAGGCAACGTCTGTTTTTACGGAAAAGCTTACTTTATAATTGAAATGCATCTTGATAAAGCTCTTTCCGTTGGCGTTTCCGACGGATTTTACAACAAGCGCGTTAGTCCCGAGCCCCGTATCGTTGAAGGTGGTAACCTGGCTTGCCCTGTAACGCTTGCCGCTTGTGGACACCAGATAATCCCCGACTGTCGATTTATAATAGTCGAGAGTGCCCGCGGGAAGCTCCGTAAACAGCGGAGAAGGAACTTCTCCCGTCATAAGCGGGTCGAATACGGAGGTATAATTGTTAAGCACCTTGATATATTTCACCATTTCGCTATCGGTGCAGACGGGGTCCATTGTTCCCACGACTTCGCCCGTACCCGCCGTAGACTGGTCCTTGATATCAACCTCGATATCAACAGCCGGAGGCTGGGGCTTTGCCGCCACGGTAACCGAGC
>CANRIQ010000110.1 GCA_947630655.1 uncultured Clostridia bacterium
CTACTGCTTCAGCAGGTGCAGGTGCAGGCGCAGGTGCAGGCGCAGGCGCAGGTGCAGGCGCAGGTGCAGGCGCAGGTGCAGGCGCAGGCGCCGGAACATAATAATTAACGCGAAAGGGTGCATTTAAATGCGGTACAAAAAGCGAAAGCGTTTCAGTCTGCACAGGCTGACAAATAAATTCGTCTCTTTTGGGAAAAGCGCGTTGGAATGTATCCGAACCTACCCTACAGTACGGCGTGAAGTCCCCGTAAACGTAGTAGACGTAATCTCGTCGCTGTGCGTGATCGGCGTTACGGCGGTGGCGGTCGTCTTTATTGTCACGGGAAACGCTTGAAACCGATCCCCCGATTTTTGTCGGGGGATTTTCTTTTTCACTTGCATTATTCGCACAATTGTTGTAAAATATACATGGGGTGATTATTTTGAAGCTGTACGGGGTAAGCATAGGACCGGGCGACGCGGAGCTTTTAACTCTTAAAGCCGTGAAAACGCTCGAAAAATGCCGCGTTATCGCAGCCCCCGACGACGGGCTTGCGCTGGCGATTGCGGGGCGGGCGGTGGACTTGTCGGGAAAGAGAATTGTGCGGCTGGCGTTTCCGATGACGAACGACCGCGAAAAGCTCTCCAAATCCCACGAAAAAGCCGCCGAAACGCTTTCGGGGATTTTAAAGACCGAGGACGCGGCGTTTGTGTGCCTTGGGGATATTTCGGTGTATTCAACCTTTCATTACATATCGGATTATGTGAAAAACCGCGGTTTTTCGGTGGAGATCATCGCGGGAGTAACTTCGTTTTGCGCCGCGGCAGCCGCTCTCGGAATACCGCTTGTAAGCGGAAAACAGCCGCTTGTGATAATTCCCGCAGGCTGTGAAAACGAGAAGGAGCTTTTGTCGCTCAATGCAACCCGCGTTGTGATGAAGGGCATTTCCGGGTTTGACAACGTCCACGGGGAAAAATACGCCGCCGAAAACGTTGGTCTCGACGGCGAAAGGTTGTTTTATCCCGAAGATGAAATCCCAAAAACGGGTTATTTCACCTGCACGATAATAAAATGAAGCTACTCGATTTTTTCCGCGTCCTTTGCGAATTGTGAGAGGTCGCGCCCCTTAAGCACCAGCCCGAGCAGCTCGGGCAGCTTTTGCGGTGAACACGCAAAGCACGGTATGCCGAGCTTTGAGAGCTTTCCCGCGACAGTCGCGTCGTAATAAGGCTTTCCGCGGTCGGCAAGAGCCAGCAGGCACACGACAGTTACGCCAGATTGCTTCATTTCCTCCATTCGCCGAACAAACGCGGCGCGGTTTCCGCCCTCGTCAAGGTCGGAGATGAGGAAAAAGAGCGTTTTTTTCGGGTTCTCGATGAATTGTTGGCAGTAAACCACCGATTTGTCAATGTCCGTGCCGCCGCCAAGCTGAAACCCGTAAAGCAGATCGACGGGGTCGGAGCATTTGTCGGTAAGGTCGATTATATTCGTGTCAAACGCCACAACACGCGTTTTGACGGAACTCATACTCGCGAGAATACAGCTTACCACCGACGAATAAATGACCGATTCCCCCATAGAGCCGCTCTGGTCGATGTCGAGGATAATGTTCCACTTGCTTGCGGAGCAGACGGCTGCTCGCTCGAAAAAGTAGAAATGCTCGGGGACGATGGTGTGAAGCTCGGGGGAGTAGTGCTTTAAATTTCGGCGGATAGTCATTTTGTAGTCCAGAGCCGACGCCGACGGTATCGGAGAGTGTTCGCGGCGGTTTACGGCGGCGGTCACCGCGCGGCGGATGTCCTGTTCGAGCAGCTTGTTTATATCCTCTACAATCTTTCGGATAAATTCGCGCACGCTGTCCTTCGAGCGTTTCGGGATCATATCCTTAAGCGTTAAAATCGCGCTTGCAAGGGAGATATCGGGCTCGGTGTTTTCGAGAATTTCGGGCTCGAAAATAAGCTGCTTCAAGCCGCAGCGCGTCATCGCGTCGTTTTGTATGACTTTTACAATTTCCTTGTCGAAAAGCGTTCTCACATCGCCAAGCCAGCGGGAAATCTGCGGATTTGACGGACCATGTCCGGCATTTCCGAAGCCGCCGTTTTCGCTCTTGTTGTATATCGCCGCAAGCGCGGAGTCCATAAGATCCTGCTCGTCCGAAAGGGCGGGCATATTCATGTTCATAAGCCGTTTTTCGCTTTCGTTCCCTAAAATAAGCCTCCAACGCTGCATTTGTGCTGTTTTGTCCATAATTTCACCTATAAATCAAAATCAATGTCCGCGAGAGCGTCGATCGTCTCCTGCGAGGTCTCGTCAAGCTTCGCGTTCAGCATCTCGCTTACTTCTTCGCCGTTCAGCCCCCAGATTTCGCCGAGATTTTCGGCTATTGAATCCTTTTCGGCAGCCGAAAAATCCGCAAACGCCCGCCGCAGGAACACCAAAGCGCGCTTGAATTCCTCGTCGTCAAGCGATTCCAGATACTCGTCAAGGCTCTCCCACAGCGACAATCGGGCTATAAGCGCGTAGCGGTTTTTAAGCGTAAGCCCCTCAAACCAGCCCGCTCCGAGATCTGCGGGAACGCCCTTTGAAAGCCTCCTTGACACCTCGGTTTTAAGCTCGTCGTTGGTCATCTGATTGCGTTCGAGCAAAATTGCCGCGCAAAGCCCCGAAAGCTTCGTGTTGAGGTCGTCGCGCCGCGCAGTTTCCCGAAGCGCGTAGAGCCATTTTTCCGTGTCAAGACAATTTTGCGCAAGCTCCACCGAATTCAACATATTGACAGCCTGTGCAATCTCCGCGCTTGCCGCGTCGTCGCACACGCAAGCTCCCGTCATGATAAGGCAGGCGCGCAGGTATATCTGCTGTAAAATAGGGATAATTGCCGAGCAGTCCGCGCGGCGTATGTCGCCGTAGCTTATCACATTCGACAGGCTGAACGCCGTTTTTGCAAGTTCCTCGAACGACACCGCGTCAACTGCGGCTCTTTGCAGCGCGCCGACCGCGTAGTTTACCGCCGCCGACATTCCGCAGCAGAACGCGTCCTCCACGGCTTTTGCGATAACCGGCATCTCGTCGGAATGTTCAACCTTTTCTTTAAGCTGAAATGCCGCCGCAAGCTCGACGGTATCGCCCTTAAGCGCACTTTCAACCAGCGCGATTTCAGCTTCGGGCGTCCAGCATATTTTCCATTCCTCCGCCCAGGTGGCGTTGTCCTGCCTTGACGGGACATATTCCGCAAAATTTATCCCAAGCACGCGCAGCTTGTGCAGAAAGAACGAACGGTTAAGGTCGAGAAACGCCGATTTTTCCGAGCCCGCTCTGATATTCTCGCGAAGGTCGAGTTTCAGGTCCTGCGCTGTTACGGAGCGGTATTTTTCAAGCTTCAGCTCTTTAAGCAGACGGTAAAAATCGTCCTGAATACTCGTTCTCGAAACGCCCTCGGGAAGCTCGCCGATTTTTGTGCCGATTTCCGTGTCCGCCGCTGCAACGCTTACCGCCGCAAAGCTGCCCTCTCCGATGCAGGTCTCGGCGGCGTCGCGAAGATCGCGCAGGGTAGGGATATTCCCGCCGCGCATTTTGGCAAGCGAGCCCGCAAGCCTCACGCCCTCGATTACCTGCGCCGAGGACGCCGCGCCGCCGTTTTCGCGGGTTTTTTCGGCAATTTTGGAAAGATATGCATAGGCGGGATACAGTCTGTCGCCGCGAATAAGTCCCTCCCGGATAAGCTCGTAATACGCGGGAGCCTTGTTTCCCGCGCCGTAACCCGACCGCGTTGAAAGCCTGTAATACGAGTACGGCATAAGCGTGTGAAGCGACTCTATAGTCGGCAGCTCGGGGAGCTTTTCGTCATTTTCCCATGCTTTCAGCCCCTCGACATGATACGCTCCCGTTACCACAACTATTTTTTCGGGAGAAACGCCGCTTTTCACCGCGTTTCTGATAACGCTCCGCATATAAATTTCGCGCAGCTTTGTTTCCTTTTCGTCAAACTCGTCCTTTTCGGAAAAATCCCTGATTTTCGCGCCGAAAAGGTTTGCGCCCTCCCGATAAGCCGAAAAATCCGCGCATTGCTCGAGAGTCCGCTCCCAGAACGTCTCGTGCGAGCCGTCCGCGCTTTTTTCCGCAAGCAGCTCGTAAACGTCGGGCTTGTGTTCAATCGGTTCATTTTCGTCAATTTCGTCGGTTTCAGACTGTTCGATTTTACGAATTCTCTCGTCTGCAAGTGCTAAAAATGCTTCCGACGGCAAATCCATAAACCGAAACGGAACATTGTTCTCATGACACCATAAAATAGCCTGATATTCGGGCGAATACTCCGCGAAAGGGTAGAGAATTGTCCTCACGGGAACGCTTTTTGTGTACGCCAGAATTGCGAACGGAGGCTTTGTTTCGGGACGGACAATGTCGCCCGACACGTCCTCAAAATCCGCGGGAGCTTCTATAATGACAAGCTCGGGACGCGTTTTTTCGAGAAATTCCCGCAGATAAAACGCGCCCGCAGGGGAGAGGTGGCGTATTCCGAAGAAGTTTATCATTCGTTCAGCTCCCTGCAAGCCTTGTAAAGCCCGCTCCACGCCGCGCCGCGCTTTTTCATGATGTTTTCAAGGTATTCCTTCCACGCAACGCTGTCCTTGTCGTCGTCTTTGACAACCGCTCCCTGAAGTCCCGCCGCTATATCCTCGTCGGAGATTTCGCCGCTGCCGAAGCTCCCCGCCAGAGCCATGCTGTTGCACAGCAGGGAAATAGCCTCGGCGGTGGACAAAACGCCCGCGGTGGATTTTACCTTCTGCTTCTTGTCGAGAGTTTCCCCGTTACGAAGCTCGCGGAAAATCGTGCAAATTTTCTCGATAACCTCCGTTTTCGGCAAAGCGGCGTTCAGATCAAGGCTCGAAGACAGCTGTTCAACTCTCGTTTTAACAATGTTCATTTCCTCTTCCAAAGTCTCGGGCGCAGGCAGAACAACTATATTGAAACGCCTTTTAAGTGCCGCGGACATATCGTTTACGCCCTTGTCGCGGGTGTTTGCGGTGGCAATTATCGAAAAGCCCTTTTTCGCGGGAACCTCGAGAGATAATTCGGGAACCGAAATCCGCTTTTCCGAAAGCAGGGAAATGAGCGTGTCCTGAACCTCCGAAGCGCAGCGTGAAATTTCCTCCACGCGTGCGATAGCTCCGTCCTCCATAGCCGTAAACACGGGGCTTTTCAGCATTGCCGCCTCGGAAGGTCCGTTTGCGATAAGCATTGCGTAATTCCACGAATAGCGTATCTGCTCCTCGGTAGTGCCTGCCGTGCCTTGTATAACGCGCGAGGAGTTGCCGTTTATCGCCGCCGTCAGATGTTCGGACAGCCAGCTTTTCGCCGTTCCGGGTTCTCCGATAAGCAGCAAAGCGCGGTCGGTGACCAGCGTTGCAATCGCAATTTCAACCAATCGTTCGTGACCTATGTATTTCGGCGTGATAACGGTTTTCCCGACTTTGCCGCCGCAGATATAGGTTTTCACCGACCTCGGCGACATTCTCCAGCCCTCGGGCACGGGGTCTTTTTCAGCTTTAATAAGCGCATTCAGCTCTTCCTCGAAAAGCTGTTCCGCGGGAAGCCTAAGTATTGAATTGTCCATAATTATCTCCTATATAAAAAATCATCTTTCAGACTGCCTAGAAAGTCTCAGATACGAGGAAGCAGTAATGCAACTAGCCTTTGTGGCTGTTCGCATTATGCGCTTGCGCGCAAAACGCTGTTGCTGCTGACGAAGTAGATGAGGCTTTATCGGCAGTCTGTATCAGTGTTGTGGTGTCCAGTAATGCTCTATAAATTCCCTCAAATCCTCCAGATCGAGGTTCAGCGTTATCTTGTTAGCCTTAGCGTAGTTTTCAAGGTCGTCAATTTCCTTGCACAGATAGTCGTAATCTGCGTTAATGTATCTTAAGATGGTGTATGCGTCCTTGTATTTATCCGAAAATTTCATGTGATTAGCCTTGTAATACTCGCACAACAGCCCCTCGATATTCCGCATACCGCACGCTTCCATCATCCACAGGCGCGTTGTTACGTCCTCGTTGTCGAGAATTTTCTTCACATAGCGGTTTTTGACCTTTTCGTACATTTCCTTGTCGTTTTTGTCGAAAAGGTATTCCAAAAACAGGTCCGATTGATACCAGTCGCAGCTTATAAGCATATCAATCCATTTTTCGCGGATAGGCTGATTTAGCGGGATAACGTAGTATTCATGCGTTGAGGGTTCTGCGTCACGGCTGTCGTACAGATTGTAGGTCATGCAATATTTCCCGTTTATAAGCTTTATGCGCTCGATTTTGGTAATCGCCGAGCCCACCGCAACGCCGTTTCTCTTGTCGTGTTCAACAAATTTTTTGGTTTCGAGAATTCGCTGTTTAAGCAGATCCGTGCAGTCGTCCGTGCCGATTACCATAGCATAAAATTCCGACTCTGAAAAAGTCCTGTCGGGGTACTTTTTCGCAAACTCCATTGCAAGGGCGCACATGTCCATGTC
>CANRIQ010000111.1 GCA_947630655.1 uncultured Clostridia bacterium
CTCGGCACGACGGCTGTGGTGGACGACATCGACACCGCGTCGTATATCGGCAAAAAGTACGGTTATAAGTTCAGAATTGTGACGTTGGACGGACAGCTTGTAAACGCGGGCGGTTCGTTTACGGGCGGTTCAAGGATAAATAAAGAGGGCGGAATAATTTCCCGCAAACGCGAGCTTGAAACGCTTTACGCGGAAATTTCCAAATTGCGCGAGACCGCAAAGACC
Source organism: uncultured Clostridia bacterium (assembly GCA_947630655.1). Classification (GTDB taxonomy): domain Bacteria; phylum Bacillota; class Clostridia; order Oscillospirales; family Ruminococcaceae; genus CAG-115. The sequence continues at coordinate 226 of CANRIQ010000111.1, forward strand.
CGCGAGGAGGAATTTTTGCGGTACAGAGCCGAAAACGAGAAGTTTTCCATTGAGATGGAGGGCATTTCCGACAGAATTCGCGAGCTTGAAAACGAGGACGTTCGCATTGCCGCGGAAATTTCGCGTTTAGAGGGTCTTTCAGAGCAGCTTGAAAATCAGGAGGAAACGTCCCGTTCCGCGCTTGCGCGTTTTGACGCACAGCTTGAACAGCAAAACAAGATAATCAAGGACTCGGAGGAGAGCATTTCGGCTCTGGAGGAGAAAATCTCCGCGCTTGAAGAGCAGTACGAGCTTCAGACGGGCGTTCGCACCGAAACCGAGAAGTTGATAAACGAGATTTCCGAGAAGATAAAGCAGGCAAACGGCGACCGCATGGACGCACAGCACGAAATTGACGTTTTAAATCAGCAGATAAAGAACATCGAGCTTAACCGCAAAATGCTTCTTGAAAACAGCGAGGCTTACAAGCAGGCTCTGGACGCGCTTTCACAGAGCGACCGCGAAATCCGCGGGAGAATTGAGAGCATAAAGCGCGAGATTGACAGCAAAAGCGGCGAAATCGAGAGCAAAAGCGGCGAAGCGGCGAAAATTTCCGAGGAGATTGTGGGCTTTGAGAAGAAAATCAACGACCTTCACAAGGACATCGGCGAGCTTAACCACATAAAGGAGCGTTATTCCGGGGAAATTGCCCGTCTTGAAGAGCGTCAGACCTCGGTTCAGCGGGACAAGGACAAAATCGTGTCCGCGCTGCTTGAAAATTACGAGCTTACCGTAAGCGAAGCTCAGAGCATGGCGACCCCGCCCGAAAATCTTCTTGCCGCGGAAAACGATTTGGCGGAGCTTAATAAGAAGATAAACGCTCTCGGGATAGTCAATATGGCGGCAATTGAGGAGTATCAGACGGTTTCCGAGAGATACGGCTTTCAGTCGGCGCAGCTTCGGGATATTGAAAATTCCAAGCGGCAGCTTGAAAAGCTGGTTGAGGACCTCACAACGGAAATCCGCGAGAAGTTCCTCGACAGCTTTAACGATATAAACCGTCATTTTAAGGACGTTTTCGTGCAGATTTTCGGAGACGGCGCACATGCGGAGCTTATTCTCACAAATCCCGATGACGTGCTGAATTCGGGGATAGAGATAAAAGCCGCGCCCCCGGGAAAGGTTATAAAGAACCTTATTTCGCTGTCGGGCGGCGAGCAGGCGATGGTGGCGATAACCATATATTTCGCGATACTTATGCACCGCCCCACGCCGTTTTGTATGCTGGACGAGGTTGACGCGCCGCTTGACGGGGCGAATGTCGAAAAGTATATCGATTACGTCAACAGGTTCAGCCGCCGCACACAGCTTATGCTTATTTCGCACAGGCGCGGCACTATAGAGGGCTGCTCGGTGCTGTACGGCGTGTTTATGCAGGAAAAGGGCGTGTCAAGACTGCTGCGGCAGGAGCTTTCCGACGACCTTGAGGGCGTTACTAACTGATAATATTTTTGGGAGAGAATATGGGACTTTTTGACAAGAAGAAAAAAGCCGTGGCTGATGAAGAACCCGCCGCGGAACAGCGTCCTTCGCTGTTGGAGCGGCTTTCGGGCGGCGAGCCTATCTTCACCGACCACGAGAGCGATATACGGTTTCAGGAGGAGTACGAGGCTAAACTCAAAGAGGAGAGCCTTTACAAGCTCCGCGAGGGTCTTAAAAAGACCAAGGACGGCTTTGTAAGCAAGGTTGAGCAGATACTCAATTCCTTTACTAAGATTGACGAGGATTTGTTTGACGAGCTTGAAGAAACGCTTATTTTGTCCGACATCGGCGCACAGACAAGCGCGGATATCTGCGATAAGCTCCGCGCGGAGGTCAAGAAAACGGGTACAACCGACCCCGCCGAGGTCAAGGGCATGCTTAAGGGCATCGTGTCGGAAATGCTTACCGGCGGCAACGAGCTGAAGCTTGAAACAACGCCGTCGGTGATTATGGTAATCGGCGTAAACGGAGCGGGAAAGACCACGACTATAGGAAAGCTTGCCGCAAACCTCAAAAATTCGGGGAAAAAGGTGATTGTCGCGGCGGCGGACACGTTCCGAGCGGCGGCGATCGACCAGCTTAACGTCTGGACGGACCGCGCGGGCGTTGATATCGTAAAGCATACCGAGGGCAGCGATCCCGCGGCGGTGATATTCGACGCATGTTCGGCGGCGAAAGCCCGCGGCGCGGACGTGGTTTTGGCGGATACTGCGGGGCGGCTTCACAATAAGAAAAATCTTATGGAGGAGCTTAAAAAAATCGCGCGTGTTATCGCCCGCGAGCTTCCCGACGCGTCGGTGGAGACTTTGCTTGTGCTGGACGCTACAACCGGTCAGAACGCCGTAAATCAGGCGCGTCTTTTCAGCGAGACCGCCGATATTACGGGGATTGTTCTCACAAAGCTTGACGGCACGGCAAAGGGCGGCATTATTATCCCGATTAAAAACGAGCTCGGAATTCCCGTAAAGCTTGTCGGCGTCGGGGAGAAGATTGACGATTTGCAGCAGTTCGACCCCGAGGGTTATGTAAACGCTTTGTTTGATTAAATTGTTTATGAAAGGAAAAATTATGAACCGACAAAATTCGCAGGACAACAAGGAGAACACGCCCGCCCGAAAACGGCTGGTAATCGCGACCAACAACAGCGGAAAGCTCCGCGAGTTCCGTGAAATGTTAAGCTCGTTCGGGTTTGAGGTAATTTCCATGAAGGAAGCGGGCTTTACGGGCGAGATTATCGAGGACGGCGACACGTTTGAGGAAAACGCTCATATCAAGGCGCGGACGGTTTTCGAGGCGGTGGGAATTCCCACAATGGCTGACGACAGCGGTCTTGAGATAGACTTTCTGGACGGCGCGCCGGGAGTGTATTCCGCAAGGTACGCGGGCGAGGGCGCGACGGACGGGGAGCGTTGCCAAAAGGTGCTTGACGAGATGCACGGAGTGCCGCGGGAGCTTCGCGAGGCGAGATTTGTCTGCTCGATATACTTCATTTACGACGAGGACGACGAGTATTCCGTGCGCGGCGAGGTGCGCGGATATATCGGCGACGAGCCGCTAGGCGAAAACGGCTTCGGCTACGACCCGATTTTTATGTTAAACGAGGACGAGAGTATGGCGACCATCTCCGAGGAGGAGAAAAACAGCATTTCCCACCGTGCGAACGCCTTTAAAAAGCTCTCGGAAATATTTAAGGAGAAATTTGCATAAATGCTTACAAGTAAACAAAGGGCACACCTGCGCTCCATGGCGCAGAGCTTCAGCCCCATTTTCTACATCGGAAAGCTCGGGATAACAGACGAGGTTGTACACCAGCTTGACAACGCGATAAACGCCCGCGAGCTTATAAAAATCGGCGTTCAGGAAAACTGCGAGTATACCGCGCGTGAGGCTGCGGATATTATCGCGGAAAAACTCGGCGCGGACGCAGTTGCGGTTATCGGGCGGAAATTCGTGCTTTACCGTCAGAGCCGCGACCCTAAAAAGCGGGTGATAGAGCTTGAGTGACGTTCTGAAAATCGGGATTTTCGGCGGGGCGTTCAACCCCGTCCACAACGGGCATATAAACCTGGCGCGTGAGGCAATCGTTCAGTTAAAGCTCAGAAAGCTTATCATAACGCCGACCTTCGAGTCCCCGCATAAGACGACAAAGCTTGCGCCGTTCGAGTGCAGAGCAGAGATGTGCCGCGCGGCGTTTTCGGGAATTTCCGATAAGTGCGAAGTTGAAGTTTCCGACATCGAGCGGAAAATGGGCGGCGTAAGCTACACGATAAACACCGTCCGCGAGCTTAAGAAAATGTACCCCGGCGGGCGGTTCTATCTTCTTATCGGCGGGGATATGCTGTATTCGTTCAGGGAATGGTATAAATACGAGTCATTGCTTAAGGAAACCGAGGTTTGCGCGATAGCCCGCGGCGGGGACAGCTTTACCGATATGATGGAGTTTGCAAACGAAATGGGCAGGGTAAAGGTGCTGATTTCCGACGTTGTTGACATAAGCTCCACCGAAATCCGCGAAAAGGCGGCAAAGGGCGAGGATATTTCCGGGCTTGTCCCGAAAAGCGTTGCGGAATTTATCGAAAAAAATAATCTTTACGGGAGTAATAACAGTTGAGCAGATACGAAGAATTTGACCGTTTTGAGGAGCTTTTGAAGGAAAGGCTGTCGAAAAAGCGGTTCACACACAGCATGAACGTCGCGGAGGAGTGCTTTAAGCTTGCGGAGCTTCATGGCGCGGATAAAAGGAGAGCCTATCTTGCGGGAATGCTTCACGATATTATGAAGGAGGATCTCCCCGAACGCCAGAAGCAGTACGTTATGGACAGCGGACTTTCCCCCGACCCCGCGGAAATCGCCTCAAAAAGCCTCTGGCACGGCATTGCGGGGGCATATTTCGTTCGGCGCGACCTCGGCATAGAGGACGAGGAGATAATCAGCGCAATCCGCTATCACACCGTCGGCTGCGCGAGAATGTCAACTCTTGAAAAAATCGTCTACCTCGGGGATATGATCTCCGAGGACAGGGATTACAAGGGTATTGACAAAATGCGCGAATATTGCCGAAAGGATCTGGATTTGGCAATGTCCGTCGCGCTTATCTATCAGATCGGGAACGTGTGCGAAAAATGCTCCGCGCTTCCAGTGTCGACGTTTGAGGCGTATAACTATTATTTGGGATTTAACAAAGATAAGGAGAGCTTATGACCGATTTTGAAGAAATGGAGATAGCCGTAAAGGCTCTTGATTCCAAAAAGGCGGAGGAAATTTCCGTTTTGAAGGTAAAGGATCTGACAATTTTAGCGAATTATTTCGTTATAGCGTCAGCTACAAGCACCACGCAGGCGAAGGCTTTAGCGGACGAGGTGGAGTATCAGCTTGAGCAGAAGGGCATAACTCCTAAAAGCATCGAGGGCGTTCAGAGCAAAAGCTGGATTGTGCTGGATTATGTCGATGTGATAGTTCACGTTTTTACCGAGGATACAAGGGATTTTTACCAGCTTGAACGCCTTTGGGCGGACGGGGAGCGCGTTGATATTTCGGGTATAATAGCATAAATGTGTTGACAATTTTTAGCTAAAATTACCAAAAAAATCAAAGCGCGAAAAAAATTCCCGTAACCTCTTGACAAAACGCGGTTTGTGATGTATAATTATTTTATACTGTATGTAAGACTACAAATGGTAGAAACCTGTGCCATACGGCAAAGGGAGGGAAATATAAATGGCAGAAATTCGTCTTGGTAAGAATGAATCTCTTGATACCGCTTTAAAGCGTTTCAAGCGTTCATGCGCAAGGGACGGCGTTCTTGCTGAAGTTCGTAAGAGAGAGCATTACGAAAAGCCTTCGGTAAAACGTAAAAAGAAGTCCGAAGCTGCTCGTAAGCGCAAGTATTGATCCTTGCGGAAAGGTTCTTAAAACAGAACAACGGTTGAAGCGGGCATTTTATGTCCGCTTTAATTGGATTTTGGAGGAAAATAAGGTTTTGCCGCGGCGAAGCCTTACGGAGATAAAGATGCTGTTTAAACCTACCTTCTGGCTGAAAAGCGTGCTTTTCATTGATGAGGAATTTCTCAAGAAGAATAACGTAAGCGCGTTGGTGCTGGATATGGACAACACGCTTTCAATGCATAACGACCCGAACGCCGAGACAGGGGTTATGGAGTGGCTGGAGAAAATGCGCCTGCTCGGGGTGAAAATGCGCGTTGTGTCGAACAACCACACAAGGCGCGTCGAGCCTCTTGCAAGGGCGATGGGGCTGGATTTCACGGCAAACGGCGCGAAACCTCTGCCGTTCGGGGTGAACAGGGCGGTAAAGGCAATGGGCGCGAAGCGTTCGGAGACGCTTGTCGTCGGGGATCAGATTTTCACCGATATTATGGCGGGAAATTTCGCGGGAATTCGCACCGCGCTTGTTGAGCCCTTTCATATGGAGAAAAGGTGGACGTTCAAGCTAAAGCGCAAGGTCGAGAGCGTGGTGTTCCACAGAGATTATTCAAATCTGGAGTTGAAATAATGATAACATTCGGACCGGGCGGCAATTCAGTAAGCTGGGGGAAGAGAAAATTCCCGCAGGATCTGCCGCAGTATCTTCGCGAATTCGGGCTTAACGGCTATGAAATAGAGTGCGGGCGGGGAGTACG
>CANRIQ010000112.1 GCA_947630655.1 uncultured Clostridia bacterium
TTCACGTTTTTTTATCGTCTGAGAACTCTGGGGATAGGCAGCGCGGATTTTCTGTACCTTATGGAGGGGTGCGGCGCGCCGAAGGCGGCTGTTGACAAAATAAGGGCAAATCCCGCAATGAGCCTGCAATCGCTTATTCTCACTCTGGAAAATTCGGGAATGACCTCGAAGGATTATACAAGAATTCTTTACACGGCGCGGCAGATCTGGGAAAGAACGCTGACGCTTCGGCTGCTTAATTCCGAGAGAATAGCACAGGACGATTATCCCGACGAAAACGCTCCCGATGAGGAATATGAAGAATATTCCGAGCCGTCCTTCGAGGAGGTTATGGAGGACGAGGTAAAGGGCGAGCCTATGCCCGAGCTGCCCGAATTGCCCGATTATCCCGATTTTTCGGATGATGAAGAGCAATCCTTTTCGGAAAGCAATAATGCTCCCGCAGACGAGCCCGAGGACGACGCTTATGAAGAGCTCCCCGACGAGGACGCTCCGCTAAACGGAAAATACAGCTACACCGATGATTCGACGGGTGTGGTGTATTCGCGCGAGGGAACTTTCGAATTTGAATATGTTCCCGACGACAACGGCTTTGAGGCGGACGAACCCGAGCGGGACGGTTATGAAGACGAGCTTCCCGATGAGAATGTCGAAGAAGTTGAAGAAATTGAAGAATTTGAAGAACCCGGACAGCCCGAAGCCGAAAAGCCCTTCGAGGTCAATATAGATTACGGCGATGAAGAGCAGATTGAAGAGCCCGCGGCGGGTTCGGGGTACAACGGCGACACCACGCGGATTGTTCAGATAGACAGCAAGCTGCTGAAGGAAAACCTCGCACGGCTTGCGGGAGAGGACGAAGAGGAAGCTCCCGAAGCCGAGGATTATACCGAGGAAGAGCCTTCCGAAGAACCCGTTTATGATGAACCCGATGATAATGACGGGTATGAAGCCGAAGACGATGAATACGAGTATGACGACGATGACGATGAGGACGAGTATGACGAGGAGGACGCGCGTTCCCACCGAAAAACCGCGCTGATAGCGTCGGGTGTGGGCGCGGCGGTGCTTCTGGGGGCTGCGGCGGCGTTCTATTTCGGATTTTCGGGGAACGCGAAAATAGAGTACGCGTCCGATGAAAACGCGGTTTTCGAGCGCGTAAGCGAGGCTTATTTGCAGGGCGTTTCGGGCGGCGCGTCGGCGGAGAATTTCGTTCCCGACAGCGACTCTGTTTTCGGCAATTTGCTGGTTCACAGCGGCGGCTTCTGTACTTTTTCCGACGGGAGCAGCGTTTGCGAGATAACCTCCGAGGAAATTACGGCGCACAGTTTTTCCGACGGCGAGCTTACTCCGGTCGGGAAATTCGCTCCCCCCGACGGCACGAAAATTGTCGGCGCAGTGAAGGACGGCGGCGCGCTTTTTGCGGTGTTTGACGGCGATTTTTGCGGTTATATGAAGATACAAAACGGAACTCTTGCGTACACGGTGCGCCAGGACGGCAGTCTTACCGATTTTTCGGTCGGGGACGGTCTGGTAAAGCTGGGTTCGGTGTATACGCCGAGGTTTTATGAAACCGTTCACGCGGAGGATACAAGGCTTTATCTCCCGAAAACGGGCAAGGACGAAATGCAGCCTATTCCCGCCGGAAACGTTATTTTAACGGGCACTGCGGGCTATTCCTACGGAGTCAGCGCGGCTTTCTCCGAAGAAAACGGCGAAACGCTTTCGGCGTGCGCGGCGTTGGGAGACCCCGTATTTGCGGACTGCGACGGGATTTTCGCGCTGAACGGCGAGGACGCGGGGCTTATTGTCCGCGCAGGGGAACAGGTTGAGCATAAGGAGTGCGGAAAAATACTTGCGGCGGCGTTCGGCGAGAGCGCGGCGGCAATTTATGAAAACGGGGAGATAACCGTTCTGGACGGGAAATTTACCCCCTGCTCGAAGATTGTCGAGCTTACGAACGTTCCCGGATATATGCGTTTTTCGGGCAGTAATCTTATTGTATCAGGCGATAAAGAGGCTTTTTTGATTATGAACTGCGCCGACCCGCAAAATCCCGCGACATTGAACGTCACACAGGTTGACGGCATAACGGACGGGGAAAGCGCGCTTGTGTGCGCGGCGGCGTCCGACGGGGTAAGCATTTCGCAGTATGTTTTGGAGAACGGCGCGGCGGTGCAGAAATATTCGTATTCAAAGCCGCTTTCGTCGTCGGAGATGTCAACGCTTGATTTTTGCGATCCGTCGGCAATGGTTCTGGAGGGCGAGCTTTGCGGCGCGGCGTTCAGCTATTTTGACGGCGTTTGCGTGGTGTCGGAATATGTAATTCTGGGTTCGCCGAACGTTGAAGCCACGCTTTACGACGACCGCGGCGGTTTTTCGCCGGCATTCGCGTCTGACGGCAAAATTTACGCATTGTGCGGCGAGGGAGTTGTAGACCCGTCGGCGTTAAGCTCGTGAAAAAAGTAAATTATTCTTGACAAGGCGGGCGTTTGGGTGTATAATAGACAAGGGCGCAGACAGGCGGCGAGGTGTGTTTAGTGAACGACAAAAAACGCGAAAGAATAATCAAGGTTTGCAGGGTGCTGGCGATAATTCTGGCGGTTGCTATGGTCGTGGGGATTTTCGTGCAGTCTATGCTGTACTAATTATAACAGGCTTGGGAGTGTAGTGTTATGGGGCTTTTTTACAATAACAACGTTGCGGGTAAGGGCGTTTCCAAAAACACCGCCCCCAAAAAGCCCTTTACCCGTTTTCGAGAGCTTTATTTCGCGAAATTCTGGACGCTTTTCAGAATAAATCTCGTGTATTTTCTGTTTTGCATTCCGATAGTGACCTTTGGTCCCGCGACTGCGGCAATGACGTCGCTTATGCGCGATATTTACCTTGGCAGACCGATTTTCGTGTTCCACGATTTTTTCAAGCAGTTTAAAAAGAACTTCAAACAGTCGTTTTTTATCGGAATTCTCGATGTTGCGGCAATGGTTGGATTGTATTTCTGCTTGTACCAGTTTGCAATGCTTGAGGAACGCAGCACCGAAAATCTGGTGCTTATGGGAGTGTGCGTTGCGGCGGAGGTGCTGTTTTTGCTGGTAAATTTTTACATTTACCCCCAAATCGCCGCGGTGGATATAAGCTTCCCGTCAATAATCAAAAACGCCTTTATTTTGATTTTCGTAAACCTCGGCGGCGAGCTTATTTCGCTTGCCTTTTTCGTGGGATATGCAATTCTTGCGGTAAATTTCCCCTTAATAGTGCTTGTGCTGTTTCCGTTTCTGCCTGCGGCGGGGTTGTCGTTTTTGTCGGTGTTCTGCTGTTATCCGGCAATTCAGAAATATCTCATAAATCCGTATTATGAGAAATCAGGCGAAAAAAATCCCGAGCTTCCCGACGACAGCGGCGAGGAGGCACTGTTTCACGATATGGGCGGCAGCGAAACTCCTATCGATACAAGAGCCGATAAGGGGCGCGGCGGAAAAGTTATCAAGTAATCTATTGCAATTTCAGAAAAAATGTGATACAATAAATGCGTGGTATTTTGCGAATACCGCGCGGCTGAAAATTCTTTTGAAACGAGGACGATAAAATGAGTTCCAGAGTAATTGTCGGCACACAGTGGGGCGACGAGGGCAAGGGCAAGGTTATTGACATCATGGCGGCGAAGGCGGATCTGGTTGTGCGCTCAAGCGGCGGGAACAACGCGGGTCACACGGTTGTCCGCGGCGACGAGGTGTATAAGCTGCATTTGCTGCCGTCGGGGATTTTGTATCCCGACACCGTCTGCCTTATCGGAAGCGGCGTGGTGGTTGACCCGAAGGTTCTGCTTGAGGAAATTTCCGAGATGAACAAGCGGGGAATTTCCTGCGATAACCTTAAAATAGACGCGAGAGCGGATATTATTATGCCGTGGCACAGAGAGCTTGATAAGCTTGAAGAGGAGTTCAAGGCAAAGCAAACGGGCGTAAACGTCGGGACTACCGGCAGGGGCATCGGTCCGTGCTATTGCGACAAGGACGACAGGGTGGGAATTCGTATGTACGATCTGGTTCACCCCGAGTGCCTTAAAAAGCTTGTAAAGAACACCGGCGAGCTTAAAAATCTGATGATAACAAAGGTTTTCGGCGGTAAAGCGTTGGATCTTGACGCGGTTTTTGATGAATACAAGGCTTACGGCGAAAAGCTTGCAAAATACATCGCAGACGGCTCGGTAATCACGTTTGAGGCGCACAAGGCGGGCAAGGAAATCCTGTTCGAGGGCGCGCAGGCGACGCTTCTGGATATCGATTTCGGGACATATCCGTTTGTTACGTCGTCGCACCCGATTGCGGGCGGCGCGTGCGTCGGCACGGGCATTGGTCCGAAGATGATTGACGAGGTAATCGGCGTCGGCAAAAGCTACACCACGCGTGTTGGAAACGGTCCGTTCCCGACAGAGCTTTCAAACGAGCTCGGCGATACCATCCGCAATAAGGGCGGCGAGTTCGGCGCGACAACCGGCAGACCCCGCAGGACGGGCTGGTTTGACGCGGTGATAATGCGGCATGCTGTCCGCGTAAACGGGCTTACAAGCCTTGCGATAAATAAGTTTGACACGCTGGCGGGGCTTGGGAATATCAAGGTCTGCACGGCGTATGAGAAGTCCGACGGCACGGTTTTGAAGGATTTCCCCGTGACGCTTGAAGAGCTTGCCGACTGCAAGCCGATTTACGAGGAAATCGAGGGTTACGACGGGGATATTTCCTCCTGCCGCAGCTTTGACGAGCTTCCCGAAAAATGCCGCGCGTATATTTCCCGCCTTGAGGAGCTTTGCGGCTGCCCGATAACGATTATCGGCGTGGGCGCGGGTCGCGACGAGGTAATTTTCCGCTGATGAATATACTCTTTATCGGCGATGTTGTCGGGGAGGCGGGCTGTGAGGCGTTGGCGGCGATGCTGCCCGCGCTTAAACGCGAATACGGAGCGAAGGTCGCCATAGTAAACGGCGAAAACAGCGCGCGCGGAAACGGCATTGACCCGAAAAGCGAAAAGGCGATTTTCGGCGCGGGCGCGGACGTTATCACGACGGGCAATCACGCGTTTACGAAAGACGCAGTACACGAGGATTTCGACAGGGTTGATACTCTGCTGCGCCCCGCGAATTTCGGAGAGGGAGTTCCGGGAAAAGGCGTGTGCGAGCTGGATTTCGCGTCCTACGGCGTTGCGGTGGTGAATTTAATCGGCAACGCTTTTATGCAGCCCTCCGGGAACGCTTTTAAGTGCGCCGAGGAGCTTCTGGAAAAAATTCATTCGAGGATAATAATCGTTGATTTTCACGCGGAAGCTACCAGCGAAAAGCGCGCGATGGGATATTTCCTAGGCGGACGGGTTTCGGCGGTGTTCGGGACGCATACGCACGTCCAGACTGCCGATGAGCAGATAATCGACGGCACGGGGTATATCACCGACGTCGGTATGACGGGTCCCGCGGATTCGGTGCTGGGGGTCAAAAAGGAGATAATTATCGAGCGGTTTTTAAACTACTCCGTAAAGCGGAATTCCTTCGCGGACGGAGATTGCATAGTCTGCGGAGTTTGCATATCTGTTGATGAAGCAAGCGGAAAATGCGTAAAAATTGAGCGGTTCTGTAAGACATATCAAGGAACGGCTCTGTAATATAGATAAAAAAGAAAGGTCGGGGCGAAAGTCCCGGTAAGGTGAGTAAAATGGAAGTTGTAAAGGTATCCGCACATTCTGTGCCCAAGTCGGTTGCAGGCGCAATCGCGGCGGTTATCCGCGAAAACAGTGAGGTTGAGGTTCAGGCTGTCGGCGCGGGCGCGGCAAATCAGGCGGTAAAGTCTATCGCTATCGCGAGAAGCTATATGGCTCTGGTGGGAGTGGATCTTATTTGTATTCCCGCGTTCACGACTGTTGAAATCGACGGCGAGGAGCGCACCGCTATGAAGTTTATTGTACAGCCTCGTTAATTTTCGGCTTGAACGTGAAAAAAATCCTGTTTCTGGCGGCGGGAGGGACAATCTGCTGTAAACAAACGCACGAGGGTCTGGCTCCCGTGTACGGGTTTGAAAAGCTGCTTTCGGGCGTTATGGACAAAACGGATATGGAGGGCGTGGAGATTTGCGGCGAGCAGGTCTTTATGCTTGACAGCTCGGATATGACGCCGCGCCATTGGACGGCTCTCGCAAAGCGCATTACGGCGCGTTATAATGAGTTTGACGGGTTTGTAATTTCGCACGGCACGGATACCCTTGGGTATGCCGCGGCGGCACTGTCATGCCTTATCGAAAACAGCAAAAAACCCGTGGTTCTGACGGGGAGCATGCTCCCTCCCGATGATGAAAATACCGACGCATTTTGTAA
>CANRIQ010000113.1 GCA_947630655.1 uncultured Clostridia bacterium
CGCGATGTTCCCGCTACTTCTGCACCTATTTATATAGAACAGCTTGAAAAGGCTCTCGCGGAGCTGAACGACGGCAGTTTCGACGGAAAAATAGCGTCCGGCGGCGGCAGAATGAAGATAACCATGGACAGATACCAGGCTGACTGGGCGATGGTTGAGCGCGGCTGGAACACGCATGTTAAGGGCGAGGGAAGGCAGTTTGCGTCGGCGGCTGAGGCTGTCGAAACGCTCCGCAGCGAAACGGGAGCGATTGACCAGGATCTCCCGCCGTTTGTAATTGCCGAGAACGGAAAGCCCGTTGGGACGATCAACGACGGCGACAGCGTTATTCTGTACAATTTCCGCGGAGACAGAGCAATTGAGCTTTCAATGGCGTTTGACATGGAGGAATTCAACCATTTTAACAGAGGAAAGCGTCCCGACGTGTGCTATGCGGGAATGCTGCAATACGACGGGGATCTGAAGCTCCCCGCGAGGTATCTTGTAAACCCGCCCGAGATTACAAACACGCTGTCGGAGGTGCTTGTGGCGGCGGGGCTTCGCCAGTATGCGGTGTCAGAAACGCAGAAATACGGGCATGTTACCTATTTCTGGAACGGCAACAGAAGCGGAAAGTTCTCCGAGGAGCTTGAAACGTTCAAGGAGATCCCCTCCGACAACGTTTCGTTCGACCAACGCCCTTGGATGAAATCCGCTGACATTGTCGACGACCTTATCGAAGCAATAAAATCGAAAAAATACGACTTCCTCCGCTGCAACTTCCCCAACGGCGACATGGTCGGACACACCGGCTCCATGCCCGCCACCATTATCGGCGTGGAATCCGTCGACATCGGACTTGCGCGCCTTAAGGCAGTTTGCGACGAGGAGGGCGTGACTATGCTCGTCACAGCCGACCACGGAAACGCCGACGAAATGCTCGAAAAGAACAAAAAAGGCGATATTCAAGTAAGAACCGCCCACTCCCTCAACCCCGTCCCCTTCATCATCTACGACAAGGACGTGAAATACACCATTAAGGACGGCAGCTACGGTCTCGCCAACGTCGCACCCACCGTAGTCAAAATGTTCGGTCTCACCGCCCCCGACTGCTGGGAAGACAGCATGATTTGATTAGTGAGTTTTTTTGAGAGAGAGTTTAGAGAGGGTTTTTTTGAGAGAGTTTTTTGGAGAGAGTTTTTTGGGAGAGGGAGTTGGTTGGGGGCTCAGCCCCCAAACCCCCGCCATTTGAGAGTTTAGAGAGGGTTAGGGAATAAGTTGGGGGCTCAGCCCCCAAACCCCCGCCATTTGAGAGTTTAGAGAGAGTTTAGGGAAATAGTTGGGGGCTCAGCCCCCAAACCCCCGCCATTTGAGAGTTTAGAGAGGGTTTAGGGAAATAGTTGGGGGCTCAGCCCCCAAACCCCCGCCAAAGGGACATTGTCCCTTTGGAATCCCATTACCTCACAAGAAACGTAAATGCGCATTATTTGAGGGAATTCGGGCTTCTTGGCGCGTTTTGATCGGCAGCCAACCACCCTTTAGAAACCCGTCACCTCACAAGCAACGTAAATGCGCATTATTTGGGGGAAATTCGGGGAGTTGGGAGCGTTTGGAGCGTCTTGCTCGGCAGCTTTTCCCCTCACTCCTAAAAATTCCCAAAACGTTTGAATATCATCACAGAACCCGCGCGGAACACCGTTCGGGTTCTCTTTTTTTGCCCGAATTTTCCCCTTGTTAAGCCGTTTTTGTGGAAAATGCACAATTGCTTTCCGAAAAATTATGGTGAGTTTGTGTAAATTTTTCTTAAAAACGCTTGACAAATCGGAAAAATTATGTTAAATTATATTTAGCACTCAAAGAGGTAGAGTGCTAAAACGCTAAAAACGACTAAAACGAAACGTTCTCTGCGGCGGAAAGGGTGATAAAGCGTGGACGGCAGGTCATCGGAGGTTTTGGCGGCGGTGGTTGATGAGTATATCAGAACCGGCGAACCGGTGGGGTCGAAAGCACTTAGCGAGAAGCCGGGGATACGGGTATCCTCCGCGACTATCCGCAACACCATGGCGCAGCTTGAGCAGGACGGTTATCTCGGGCATCCGCACACCAGCGCGGGGCGCGTTCCGACGTACAAGGGCTTTCGGTATTATGTCGAGCATCTGATGAATCCCGAGCCGATAAATCCCGAGCAGATAAGCGTTATTGACAGCATGCTCTCCGACGGGGCGATGACGGGCGAGGACATTATTCAAAACGCGTCGGCGGCACTGGCGGAGGTCACGAAGTGCGCGACGGTGGCTACCAATCATTCGACGAAGTTTTCGGTGATAACGAAGGTTGATGTTATTCCGACGGGTCGGAGAATGTATGTTCTTTTGATGATAACTTCGGACGGTGCGGTGCATAATAAGGTATGCCGTATGGAGTTTGATCTGACGGACGAGCAGACGGCGGGCTTTATAGAGTTTTTAAATCAGCATTTAAGCGGCGTTAATCTTGAAAGCATGTCGGCGGAGTACATCGAGGGTCTTGCCGCGGCAATGGGCGGATATATGCTGTCGCTGTCGCCGCTGCTGCGGGCGGTGTACGAGCTGTCGGAAGAGATGATGAAGGATTCCGTCGAGGTTCACGGGGAGTCCAATCTTATTGCGTGCAGGGAGTTTCCCATGCAGGAGGTTGTTGATTTTATCGAGCGCAAAAGCGAGCTTTCGTCGCTGCTTGACGGGGCTTTTTCGGGGATAAATATCCGTTTTGGCGAGGAGGGCGGAACGTTCGCCATATCGAACGGCGCGATGGTAAGCGCGAGTTATTATAAGGACGGCAAGCCCGCGGGTACGCTCGGAGTAGTCGGACCCATGCGGCTGGATTACCGGAAGGTTATCCCGTATATAGAATATTTAAGCCGAAAAGTGACGCTTCTGCTGTCGGATAACGGTTCGGCGGGCAGACAGCTTGAAGGGAGCAAAGAGGAAGATGACGATGAATGAAGAAAACGAACAGAAGGAACAGAACGAGCTTGAAAAGGAGGAAATCGACCCCGATACCGAGGCAGAGGAGCAGGCGGCGGAGGTAGTTGAGGAAGCCGAAGAAGCCGAGAAGGAGGAGTCTCCCGAGGCGAAGGCTCTTGCCGAGACAAAGGATCAGCTTTTGCGGACGATGGCGGAGTACGACAACTTCCGAAAGCGCACCGCGCGTGAAAAGGAGGCTCTGCGGGCGGATATAATAGCTGACGTGACGTCGAAATTTCTGCCTGTTATGGATAATCTCGAGCGGGCTTTGTCGGCGGAATGTTCCGACGAAAACTACAAAAACGGCGTTCAGATGATTTATGACAGCTTTACCGAAACACTGAAAAATCTCGGCGTTGAGGAAATTGCGTCCGACGGCGAAAAATTCGACCCCAATCTGCACCAGGCGGTTCACCGCGAGGACAACGCCGACGCCGAAAGCGGCACGGTGATTAAGACCTTCGCGAAGGGCTACAGGATAGACGGCAGGGTGATAAGGTTTGCCGTGGTGTCGGTTGCAAATTAAAAATAAGTAAATTCTTAAGGAGGAATTTTTTATGGGAAAGATAATAGGAATTGACTTGGGTACAACCAATAGCTGCGTATCGGTAATCGAGGGCGGCGAGCCCGTGGTTATCACAAACTCCGAGGGCAGCAGAACAACCCCGTCGGTGGTGGCGTTTACAAAGGACGGAGAGCGTCTGGTAGGTCAGCTTGCGAAAAACCAGGCTGTTCAGAACCCCGAAAAGACGGTTATCTCTATCAAGAGACATATGGGAAGCGATTACAAGGTCGATATCGACGGCAAAAAGTACACTCCGCAGGAAATTTCGGCGATGATTTTGCAAAAGCTGAAAAAGGACGCGGAGGGCTACCTCGGCGAGCCCGTTACCGACGCGGTAATTACCGTTCCCGCATACTTCACCGACTCCCAGCGTCAGGCAACTAAGGACGCGGGTCAGATCGCGGGGCTTAATGTTCAGCGTATCATAAACGAGCCGACGGCGGCGGCACTCGCATACGGAATTGATAAGGAAGAGGACCAGAACATCGTGGTTTACGACCTCGGCGGCGGTACGTTCGATGTGTCGGTAATTAACATCGGCGACGGCGTTCAGGAGGTTCTCGCGACCGCAGGTAACAACCACCTCGGCGGCGATGATTTCGACCAGAGAATTATTGATTTCCTGAAAGAGGAATTTAAGAAATCCGACGGAATTGATTTGTCGGGCGATAAATTCGCTATGCAGAGACTTAAGGACGAGTCCGAAAAGGCGAAAATCGCGCTGTCGAATTCCACCTCCGTCAACATCTCCATTCCGTATATCACCGCTGACGCAAACGGCGCAAAGCACCTTAATGTTACGCTTTCGAGAGCGAAGTTCAACGAGCTTACCGCGGACCTTGTAGAGTCGACTATGGGACCGTTAAAGCAGGCAATCGCGGACAGCGGTCTTGAAAAGAGCGAAATTCATAAGATACTGCTGGTGGGCGGTTCGACGAGAATTCCCGCGGTTCAGGAGGCTGTAAAGGGCTTTTTGGGCAAAGACCCGTTCAAGGGCATAAACCCCGACGAGTGCGTTGCTATCGGCGCGTCTATCCAGGGCGGCGTTCTCAATAAGGAGGTTCAGGGCATCGTTCTGTTGGACGTTACTCCGCTGTCGCTCGGCATCGAGACCGCGGGCGGCGTCTGCACGAGAATGATTGCGAGAAACACCACCATTCCGACCTCCAACACGCAGGTTTTCACCACCTACGCCGACAACCAGCCCTCTGTTGACATAAACGTTCTGCAGGGCGAGCGCGAGATGGCTAAGGACAACAAGTCCATAGGCAACTTCCGTCTGGACGGCATTGCTCCCGCGCCGCGCGGAGTGCCTCAGATTGAGGTTACGTTCGATATCGACGCAAACGGCATAGTAAACGTTACCGCAAAGGATAAGGGCACCGGCAAGGAGCAGAAGATTTCCATTACCGCGTCCACCAACATGAGCAAGGACGACATCGACAAGGCTGTTAAGGAAGCCGAGATGTACGCTGCGGAGGACAAGAAACGCCGCGAAGAGGCAGATTTGCGAAACGAGGCGGATTCTATGGTGTTCCAGATGAAGAAGTCGCTTGGCGACTTCGGGGATAAGGTTTCCGCGGAGGATAAGGCTAAGGTTGAGCCGAAGATTTCCGCTCTCGAGGAGGCGTTGAAGGGCTCCGATATTGAGAAAATCAAAACCGCGAAGGATGAGCTTCAGAACGCATTCTACGAGGTCGCAGGAAAGGTTTACCAGGCGAACGGAGGAGACGCTAACGCAGCGGGCGCGGCAGGTGCTGCGGGTGCTGCCGACGGCGGCAGTGATAACAATGGCAACGGCGGCAATGACGACGGTGCTGTCGATGTGGAATTCACCGAAAAGAAGTAATTTATAAGCGTGCGCCGAGCGGTTTTCCGCCGTTCGGCGTATTTTGCGGTATAAGAGGTATAGGAGGGCGGAATGGTCGAAAAACAGCTGAAGATCGCGACTGACGCGCTGACAAAATGGCTGTCGGAACAGGGCGTTACCCCGAAGAAGCTCGAGCTTGTGGGCTCTTTAAAGGACAACGAGGACGACGACAGAATTTACGGCGTGTTTCGGTTCAAGAAGAGCGCGTTCGGGAAGTTTCTGATAGGCGTTGCGGGCGGTTTTCCCGACGAGGAAAGCAGTGAGTGCGATGTGGTGTTCAGCGGTTTTGACGAGTTCCCCGGGAACAAAAACGACGCTGTCGCTCTGGCGTTTGCGATGATTGATTTTGTGACCGCAAAGGACAAATTCGGGAAGGTTTTCAAGAAAAACCTCGATTACACCCTCGCAAAAACGCTTGACGCGGACAAAATCGCGCGGCAGTTTGTGAAGACCGAAACGCGGTTTTTCCTAGAGGTCGGGAAGGTCGATATTACGTCTAATCACGTTATTGTCGCAGACCCGCTTTGCTATATCGCGATGGGAAAGTTTATGCCGACTCTCGAGCAGGAAATCCCGAACGGCACATACACGGCAGAGGTGAGCATTTGCCGTCACCACATCATGGGTCTTCGGATGTGTACCGCAAGGCTTAAAATCAAGGACACGAAAGCCGTTCGGTATGAGCTTGCAAAGCCCGTTCCCGAAACCGCGGCAAATAAGTCGGGCGACGGCGAGGTCTGGACGGGTTATCCCGTGGACGCGGG
>CANRIQ010000114.1 GCA_947630655.1 uncultured Clostridia bacterium
GGACAGCGCGATAAACGCCGCCGTTGTCGCGTATCTCAGCGACCCCCACTGCTGAAGCCAGGCGAGACCCTTCGGGGAGTAGGTTACCGACTCGCCGTGTTTTCCCGTCCACCAGTCGAGATTTTTCTCAATCTTCTGCTTATAATTAGCGTCTCCCGTAAGCTCCGCCAGCAGGCACACCGCGCCCGTGTATTTGTCGTCCCAGCACATTGTCCACTTGTAATCACCGCCGCACTGCGGTTCGTACTGTTTAGCCTTATTTAAATAGGTGCTGTCGTTTGTCGCTATGTAAAGCCATGCCGCCGCCCAGGTTAATTCATCGTAAAAACCGCTCCAGGAGTTGTAAAACCCGTTTGCGGCGGTGTAGCCCGCGTCGGATTTTGTGGTTTCGGCGAAATTGTAGAGCTGTTTTGCGTGAGTTAAACATTTATCGGCATAGGCTTTGTCAATATCCTTGTAAACCGCCGCGCACGCCGCCAACGCCGCCGCAGCCTCTCCCGCAACCGTCGACCCGGGAGCGTTTTTGTCAACCTTGTACGCGGGGCGGTTCATCTGCATAACCTCCGCAGGACCCCACCATGCGTGATCTGCGTTTCCGTCGCCGACCTGATAGTAATAAACGTCCGCCGACGGGTGACATTTAATAAGGTAGTCGCAAATCCACTTGATATTCCCGAGCGCGTAGTTTAGCTGCCCGCTTTTCTGGTATGCGTCCTTGTCCTCGTAGACGCTCCACGAAAGCATTGACGCCGTATACGCCATCGGCAGATTGAACTTCACGTTATCGCCCGCGTCGTACAGCCCTCCCGTAAGGTCAAGCCCAACGTCCTTGCCGTCGTTCATTCCGCTGTCGCCGCGCCAGTTGGTGCGGATGGTTTTTTCGTCGATATCGCCGCTTCTTTGCAGCTCATAGAACAAAATCGACTTCTGCAAAGCCTCTCCGTAGTTGAAATTGCCCGTGGACTTAGTCCCCTCGGTCTGATTTCCCGTCGAGGTAGTCCCGCCGCCCGTGGGCTTTGAAGCTGACGGCTTCGGAGAGCTTGAACCCGAGTTGCCCGTAGTTGAACCGGAAGAGCCCGACCCCGCCGAACCGCTTGAACCGCCGTCGGGCGGGACAATCATGGAATGCTCGCCCTCGGACTCGGTGTAGGGCTCGTCGGAGCCTTCAAAGGAGGTTGAACCGTCCGAATTTTCCGAATTTTCGGAATTTCCCGAACCGCCCGTGCTGCCGGCACTGTCCGAACCGCTTGAAATATCGGACGACAAAGCACTGCTTGCGGGAGCGGAGCCTTCCGAGCCGTTCGAGCCGTCGGGATTTTTAGAACACCCCGAGGCAAACATTACTGCCGCCAGAAGCGTCGCCGTAAGCCTTGTTATGCGGGAATTAGCAGATTTTGACATATCAGACCCTCCGTTAGCTTGTCTCCTTATATCTGGAAATAAATGTATTCGCAAAATTCACTATCTTCTCATACTGCGCGTCGCCGCTTGCCACCGCGTCGGTAAAGAATTTATACAGCTTCTTGCTGGAAAGCTGAGTTAAAGCGCGCTTTGCGACATATTCGTGAGTCGCCGAAAGCTCGGGATTTTCCATAACCGCGATGGTGAAGTCCACAAACCGCTTTGTGTCGGTAAACTGGAGGAAATTGCACGCGGTGACAATGCTCTGATAGAAATTCGGGGAAATAATCACCTCGCCCTTGCATTCCACGTCCCCCGCAAGCAGGCAATTAAGCTGCTCATCGGACAGGGAATTTACGGCGTAGGCGGATTCCACCATCTCGTAATCGGGAAGCTGGTCCGCTTTTTCCAGCACCGCAAGCGGCAGGATGTTGTTGCTTACCGTCTTCTTGCGGGAAACGTTAATTTTCGCAATAAGCGAAGCAAACTGCTTCGGCTTGTACTCGGGTCTGCCCTCCAGCACCAATTTCAGCATTTCCTTCGGGAAAAGCTCAATCGGCACCTTAAGCGAGGGGCTTCTGAAACCCGTAATCCCCTCCGGCACGAAAACGGGAGCCTCCTGCGCCGCCTGAACCGGCTGTGCGGTCTCGGCAACTTCGGCTTCACCCTCGGCAGCTTCCGCAGCGGGAGCGGGCGGGGGCGGCGGCAGAAGCGTTTCAACATACGGTTCGCACACCTTTTCAATCACCGCGCACCTGAACGGAATATCGTTTTCAAGGCAGGACACCGCGCCGTGATGCCCTTTTAAAAGCACCGAATGAAATCCCGACAAATGGTAAGCGATGCCCTGAATTTCGCGGCGTTTTGAGGATTCGTCCGAGACGGTTTTCATCTTCTTGGTAAAGTATTCCAGCGGCTGGGACGGAACGAGAAAACACGGTTTGAAGGACTTTGTGCCGATAAAGCGGTTTTTCTCCGCAGTCCCCTGAACCTCGTGCGGGATATTATATGCGCCCCAGAAAAACGAACCCGCGCCGTCGGTGGGGTAATAATCGGCGGCGTACACGGTGTACACGCCGTCCTCAAGCAGACCCATAATATCGCGCAGACCGTTTGCGAGCGACTCGCCCGCGTTTATTCTTTTAATGCTGTTTCCGAGGACATTGTATATTTTCTGGTCGTAATTTTTGAACGCGGGAGCAATGGAAATAAGCTTATTGCTCTGCTTATTGTCGTTATTCGGGCAGATAACCACGGAAATGGGCTCTCCGCCGATAAAAAACAACCTTGTCACCGCGCCCGTGCCGCCTATTCCCGTATAACCCGCGAAGCATGTTCCTATTGCCGCTTCGCCGTGCCTTACGCTGATAAGCTGCGCGCTTTTTTCGCCGTAGGTGATAACCTCAGATCTAACTTCTGCAGGCATAATTTTTCACTCCTAAATATCCTAAAATATTTATATAAAATCTTTTTTCAGGCTGTTGAGAAAGCTGCAGATACTAGGAAGTGACGCTGTGGCTAGCCTTTGTGGCTGCCACAGTGGCACTGACGACGTAGATGCGGCTTTATCGACAGCCTGTGTTTATCTCTGTTCTAAGCTTAATGCTATTATATCCGCTATTGAGCTTACCGTCTTCTTCTCAAACGCCTTTTTCGGGATATATGCCGCCGGGGAATTGTTTTTGTAGAAAATGAACATTTTATCCGACTCGATAAAATAATCCATCTCGCTCCACGGAATAAGATCCCGGCTTTCGTATACGCAGGACGCGCACGCCGCAAAGCCCGACCTTGATATAACAAATGTTATCGGGTGACGGGCGGAAATATCCGTCTCACAAAGCCGCTTGAACAATCCGCGCGCGACCGCATGGGTGATTATGTACACCAAAAGCGCGGTTATTCCTCCCGCCGCTGCGGAAATGGGAATAAAATACAGAACATTACTGCGGGTAATACCGATATTAAGGTGCAAAATACCGATAGTTATCAACATAATAAGAATAGCCACCAGCCACAGAAACTTCATCAGCTTGAAATTAAGCAAAGCTATAAACGCCGCCGCCGTCTCGCCCTCGTCAAGGACAGCCTCGCCGACATATACCTCTTTTCCCGGAGAACACTCGTTGTAGAGCGACTTCAGCGGGAACATACGCCGCTCGTGCTGGTAATTGAACCCGAATTCCTTGTACTTGCACTCGATTATCGCGATAGCGCGGATATTGTCGTCGACATCGCGGAAATGCTTGTTGGTGAACGAATAGCTCGCCCGCCCCGCGTCAATCTTTATTTCCCGACGCCCCACGGACACCTGCTTTACCATATCCCAGGTATACACGACGGGCGGCTCGGGACCCGCGTTGTACACCGCGAAAACGTTCCCGATTATGTAGGTTTTTCCGTTCTTGCTGTCGTTTACCGAAACAGGTTGAAGATCGTGAAAAGCCATTTTAAACACCTCGTTTTTACAGATTTTCCCATTAAACAATATACTACTTACATTATAACACACTTTTCAAAAAAAAGAAAGGGGGTAAACGCGATTTTGCGAAAAAAATAACGGGAAGCCGAAACCTCCCGCATTTTTCAAATATTCACCGCCTTGCCGTAAGATGCAGTATAAAACCCGCAAAGGCAGGGTGGGTAAGATCGCCCAACGTTTTCACGCTCCCGCCAACAATAAGCCGAAGCTTAAAGGAGGTCTGCAATCCGCCGTCGGAGTCGAAATCCCGTTAATAATGTGTTGGATTATATCAAGCACACATTCGCAAACAAGGCAGTAAATTATTTTTTAGTATTATTTCACAAGCAAAGCGGCTTATTCCTTGCCGTCCCCGTCGTCCTCAAAATCAATCTCGGGAAGCTCGGAAAAACGCTTTAAAAACATCTCGCCTACGGCGTTGTACTCATCGTCGTCGTCCACGGTAGCCAGCATATTTTCGCCGTCAATCACCGTTTCCTTCAGCACGACGAATTCCGACGCGCCCTCTTCCTCATCGTAATCCGCGGGAACCAGCGCGTAATACACCGTCCCGTTGAATTCCGCTCTGTCGACAAACTCGAACCTCGTGACGTTTCCGTCCTCGTCCTCAAGCTCGATAACGCCCTCTTCTTCGTCAAGATATGTGTTATCCTCGGCGGACATAGCGACACCTCCTTGTTCAATCGTTCAATTCGTCCGAAATTACTAACAAATCTAATTTCATTGTACACGATTTCAAGCCCCGTGTCAAGGGGAATTTTGCCCAAAATGCGAAAAATTTGCCGCAACCGTGCGAAATCATCACTTTACACTAAAAATTCAACAAAAATATATACAAAATTACAACAAAAAAATTAAAAATTTCTATTGACTTTAGACAAAAATTGTGTTATTATATATTCAAGGAAGGAAACCCGAGGTCAAGCCGAGAGGTCGGTACGGGTTCTGACCGAGGCGGGCGTGAGACGCCGCGCGGCGCGAAGCGTTCTGACGGGACGCATGCCGAAAGGGCGATCACGTATACGCGGGACTGCCGCTCTAAGAGAGCCTTTGGGGCTGCTGCTTGAGGGAGTCCGTGCCGGGGATATCGCAAGGGTATCGGGGGCGCGCGGTACGCCGATTTTCTGAAAGGAGAGCCGAACCGATGTGGCACTTAGTTTAAAGTATAGGGTGCGTGGTGGCGCAGGTCCTGATCTTTGAAAGGGGTACACTCCGATGGCTCGATAAGTCAGAGCAAAAAAATTCAGCTTTGTGCAGAAAGGAAGCGAGTCCGATGGAAATTTCCGAACCATCTTCTGAACTGTCTGCGGAGTCGCAGTCCGCAAGCCGATAGGAAGCTTTTTGGCGAGGGTTCGCGCGGGGAACGTGCGAAATCCGCTGCAACGGGGCGTTTAGCCTGATGAAAATCTTTTCGGTTGAGGTATACTCCGCAGATATTTTTCCGCTTAACGCGTTTACATAGATAAGCTGCTTGAAATGTGGTGATTGCGATGTGCGAGTTAGGTTTTGATACGGGATAATATCTTTGAAAGGGTTGAGTCCGATGGACGTTATGATTTGCGGTGAACACAAATTCTGACGTAAGGAGAACTCCGATGTAATACCGAAATTTTAATACAATTGAATAATAAAAACCGCAGTTTTCACGACTGCGGTTTTGTTTTGTCTTACAATTTTGTAAGGCTGATATTACGGTTTTGTTATGGACTTTTTTAGAGTAGTTGTGTTACAATATAATTACAAGGCACAAAACAGCCTTACAGAGATTAGTGCTTGAAAATATGGCGCAAAATATTGGGAGAAAGCGGCATTGCCGCAAAGGAGTTTACATCATGTCATTACTTGAAGTCAGGGGTCTGAAAAAGACCTACGTCTCGCGGCTTGGCGGAGCAAAGGTCGAGGCGTTAAGAAACGTCGCGTTTACCGCCGAGGAAGGGGAATTTATCGCGATAATGGGGGAAAGCGGCTCGGGGAAGACCACGCTGCTTAATATCCTCGCGGCTCTGGATAAGCCCACCGCGGGAGAGGTCGTGCTTGACGGGCGGGATTTGTCCAAGATCCGCGACCGCGAAATTTCGGCGTTCCGGCGGGATAACTTAGGGTTCGTGTTCCAGGAGTTTAACCTGCTTGACACGTTTACCGTGCGGGATAACGTGCTGCTGCCGCTGGTGCTGCGCGGCATGAAATATGCGGATATGGAGCGAAAGCTTGACGTTACGGCAAAGCAGCTCGGGCTTGTGCCGCTGCTTGACAAATACCCGTATGAATTGTCGGGCGGGCAGAAGCAGCGCG
>CANRIQ010000115.1 GCA_947630655.1 uncultured Clostridia bacterium
CCTCACGACGACCCGCAGATAATCGACTCCGTTCAGCAGTCTATTCTTAAAGCCTCCGAAATGGGAATTCGCATAATCCCCATAGCGTCCAGCGGCATTGACAAGTCAACCGAGTATCTTCTCCGCACAATGGCGTTTACGACGGGCGGCACTTACACGTTCCTCACCAACGACTCGGGCGTCGGTAACGGGCATATCGAGCCTACCGTCGGGGCGTTTAATGTCGAAAAACTGAACGATATGATGGTAAGAATTGTAAAAAGCTATCTTGACTAATTCCTTCCGCCCGTCCGGGCTTTGGAATTTTACTCACCGTGTCCCCGTTCTTAACAGAACGGGGAACTTTTTCGGGAAGGTTATTGTTGAAAACTAATGTCTATGTTGAATAGCAAGTTGAAAACTTTTTGTGCAAGTTACACAATCTCGGCGTGAAAGTTTTATCAAATATGGTTCAAAAAACAGAAAATCTCAAAAACAGGGCAAAAAATTGAAAATCCCTGTTGACGAATTTGTTTTTTTTGGCTATACTTATATTAAGAGAAAGGAAAGCACGACTTAAAGATATAAGGCGGGAAAATTCGGGCTTGTACTAATCTCTTATCGCTTGCAGAAAGCAGGCAGGACAGAAAGAGAACTAAAGATAGGTTACTCGCTGACTAAACACACATTTGTAATGGAGGTTACTGTTATGTGCATGAAAGACATTGAAGTGAAAAATCAGGTTGGTTTACACGCAAGACCCGCTACATTCTTTATCCAGAAGGCAAACGAATACAAGTCTTCTATCTGGGTTGAAAAGGAAGAGCGCAGGGTAAACGCGAAATCTCTGCTCGGCATTTTGTCGCTGGGTATCGTTGGCGGCGCGCAGATCCGCATTATCGCTGACGGCTCCGACGAACAGCTTGCGGTCGACGGTCTTGTAAAGCTCGTTGAAAGCGAATTCGCAGAGTAATTTAAAACGGGTCAAAAAAATTCGGGGGGTGGATTTCCGCCCCTTTGCTTTTAGAGGGTAGAAGTTAGAGGTAAGAGGTAAGAATTAGGAGAGTTTATGGCATTGGCAGACGAAACGGCCGTGACCGAGGAAATTTCACAGGACTCCGCGGCTTCAACCGTTGAGAACGCAGATAACGCAAAACCCACAGAAGCGGCAACAGAAAAGGAAAAGCCCTTTGTAAGGGCGTTTTCCCGTATTTTCGAGGCGATTGCCTCGGCGGGAGAGCTTTTCTTCGAGGCTCTTATAAAAATAGGCTTC
Source organism: uncultured Clostridia bacterium (assembly GCA_947630655.1). Lineage (GTDB taxonomy): Bacteria > Bacillota > Clostridia > Oscillospirales > Ruminococcaceae > CAG-115. The sequence goes on from CANRIQ010000115.1 coordinate 1,253, forward strand.
GCGCTCGCGGGGCTCGGAATAAGAATAGGCTCGGCGGCGGCGCGCGGCTGGAAATACGTTTCAAAGCGGCTGGTGCGGTTTTTCGACAAGGCGGCAAGAGTGGTCATTATGCCGATTTACCGCTACGGCAAGGCGTTTAAAATGGGCGGCGCGGAAATCTCCAAGGCAAAGGACGAAAAGGGCTTTGTCGGGGGCGCGGCGGCAAGCGCGAGAGTGGCGAAAAGAGTCGTTTTCGGGAAACGCGGCATTGCAGTCACGGTGGTAAACTGGGCGTTGCCGATTATTTCCTGTATTTTCCTGTTTAATATAATAAGCTTTGCAAACAGCCAGACCTACGCGCTGAAGCTTACGGTAAACGGCGATTTTATCGGGTATATAAGCGATGAAACGGTGTTTACGTCGGCGGAGAAGATGGTGCAGAAGCGTATAAACTACACGGGAAGCAACACCGACGTTATTACGTTCGAGCCGTCCTACGAGGTCGATGTTATCGGCTACGGAAAGACGCTTAACAACTATCAGGTGACGGATAAGATACTCGGGCTTTTGTACGAGGATATAAGCGAGGGGTACGGGCTTTACATAGGCGATGTTTATTTTGGGACGCTTGAAAGCCACAGCACCGTTGATATCGCGCTTGAAAGCCTGCTTGACAAGTTCCGCACAGACAACCCGAAGGAATCCGTGGCGTTTGAAAAGGAAATTTCCTTTATTTCGGGAAAATATATGAAGGATAGCTTTGTCGATGAGTCGGACGTTATAAATATGCTTACCTCGAACAAGCAGGTTGCGTCCTACTACACCGTTCAGGACGGAGATTCGCCCGGGATTATCTGCGACAAGGTGAATATGACAATGAGCGAGCTATCCGCGCTTAACCCGGATTTTAGCTCGGAAACCGTTGTACACGGCGGGGAACAGATTAAAATCACGCAGGACGAACCGTTTTTGAATATCGTTATCACCCGCGAAGAGCATTATGACGACGTTTTGCCGTTCAGCACGCAATACAACGAGGACGCGTCGATTTACGACGACGACAAGCTGAACCGCGTAAACGGAAAGAACGGCTCGGTGGCTGTCGTGGCGAATGTTTCGTATATAAACGGCGTTGAGGTCAATCGGCAGATACTGTCGAGAGTGGTGACAAAAGAGCCCGTAACGCAGATAGTTTCTGTCGGGATAAAACCGCGTGATTCTGGCGCGGGCGCGGCTGTGACTGTCGAGGAGGGCAAGTTCCGCTGGCCTGTGGGCGGCGCGGACGGCGGCGCGATAAGCGAATACCCGTGGTTCCACGGCGGCTATTACAATCACCAGGGGCTTGATATTGCAGCTCCCTACGGAACGCCGATTTATGCGGGGCTTTCGGGGACGGTTACCACGGTAAAATACAGCAACTACGGCTATGGAAATCACGTTATTATACACCATGACAACGGAATGGACGTTACATACGGGCATATGAGCTCGATAAGCTCGACGATGTATGTCGGAAAACGCGTTACCATGGGCGAATGTATAGGCTATGTCGGCTCGACAGGTCAGTCCACCGGCAACCACCTGCACTTTGAGGTGCGGCTGAACGGCAGGGTTCTGGACCCGCTGCTCTACCTGCCCGCACATAAGAAGCAGCCCACGGCTTACTACGTTCCATAAGCTGCTGAAAGCACCGGCTGCGCTATTCAAAAAAAGTAAAATAACTCCGTTCGACTGAACGGGGTTATTTTTTGCGGGGAAGTTTTATTGCATACAAATTGGACAGCTGTTTACACGCAAACAGACATAAGGCAAACAGGCAAAAAAATAAAGGCGGTACACTGCGTACCGCCTTTTTTGTATCAGCTTTAAATAAACGCGTAGTTCGATTTTCCGCTCTTCTTAACGGAGTACATCGCGTCGTCAGCCTTACCGATAAGGTACTCAACACGGGTGTTGTAGTCGTCCTGAATAACCGCAATACCGATCGAAACGCTTACCGTCAAATGCTCGCCGATATCCGCGTCGAAGCCCGCGCCCAGCGTATCGATTATCTTCTGCGCGATAAGAGCAGGCTCGTTTGTTTCGGCGTCGCGCACCATAGCAATAAACTCGTCGCCGCCGTATCTTCCCGCAAAGCCCATATCGCCCACGGATTCTTTAATCGTCTTAGCAACGAATTTCAGCACCTGGTCGCCCGTCGCGTGAGAGTAATTATCGTTGTAATGCTTGAAATCATCAACGTCGATGAACAAAACAGCCATTTTGGTCTTGCGCATCTCGGAAAGCGAAATTTCGTTATCGATCTGAGTTTCAATCGTCTCACGGTTGTACAACTCGGTCAGAGCGTCGTAGCTTGCGCGCTCGGTAAGCTGCTGCTCGGACTTCTTTGCGCGGTCGATATCAACCATAACTCCGACAACCTTAAGCGGCTTGCCGTCCTTGTCCTTCAGGGTGGAGGTTCTCATAAGAACCCAGATGAAATCGCCGTAGATGTTCTTTATACGGTACTCGTTGCGCTCGAAATTAGTGCCCTTTTCGAGAGCGTCAAGGTCGTTTCTGTATCTGTCCGCGTCGTCGGGGTGAATTTTCGCCTTAAGCAGGAAGCTGTCGCCGAAGTGATCCGAAGGCGGGCGATAGCTGAACTTTTTATTGAAGTTGTTGGAAAAAACAACCTCGTTGGTCTTGAAATTCCACTCGAAGATGATGTTATCCGACATATCCGAAATGGTCTTGTATCTGTCCTCGCTGACAACTATCTCATCAACAAGGTTATTGAACGCACGGGAAAGCTGTCCGTATTCGTTATTGCTGATAGTGCCGATACGAGCCTCGTGATCGCCGCGGCGGATTTTTTCAAGAGTGTTTTCGATAATCTTAAGAGGCTTTGCGATAGCGTTTGACGCGATAATCGCGGCAACTATCGCGACAATAGCAATAAGTACGGAGGCAACCATAATCGGAGTCGCCGTGCTGTTGTAAAACAGACCGTTTACGGTGTCGTTGCAGCTTGCAATAGCGATAAGACCGTGCTCGCCGCCCACTCTTACCATGGAGTACAGGAACGTCGTGCCCGTCGAATCCTTATACGACGAGACATTTGTAGCAGAGCCCTCCTGAAGCCCTGCAATCTGCGAGGTCACCGCCGAGGTGAAGCGGGTTTCCAGATTATCATAAAATCCCGAACCGGCAGACCAGTTTCCGTTTGCATCGGCAATTATCACCTGACCCTGGGACCTGTTGTCGGGGAGATCGAATTTTGTGTTGTTCAAAGCCTTGGAAATAAGGGAATTTGAGGTGGAAATGTTGTACGAGATGATAACAAGGCAATTGTTCATCTTTTTCTTGATGAACATGGTCTTATTGCTGGCATTGGAAATAACATCGTCAAAGTACAGCATATCATCATCATAATCATCGTACTTCTCGTAATTTTCAAACGCCCTGCCCTTGCCGTCGCCCGCAATAATAGTGCCCGACGAAAGATCAACAATCCGGACAGAGGTTATCATAACGTTGTTTTCCTGGAATTTGGTGATGAAATCTTCAACCTCCGCGCCGGACACGTTCGCCGTGGCGGTATTCATACGCGAATAGGACGTAAGAATATTCAGATCCGCCCGCGCCGTTCCGAGCATGGCATTCAGATTGGAAACCTGATTGCCTGCCATACTCCTGACCTCGTCGTTATACGCCTGCACGGAATTGCTTCTGATGAAATAATCGGACAGGAACACCCTTGCCGCCATCGGAATTATCGCGAAGCAGATAGCCGCGATAAGGATAACAACCTTTATCTTCATTAAATTCTCCCCGTTTCTGCTATAAACTGACCCGAACCGTAAAGTTGGAGGGTTATATTTATTATATCACAAAAAAATCAAGATGTAAACACCCTTACAATATTATTAAGCTTTTTTTTAAATTTTTATGAATTTTTCACAAATTCCCAAATCGCATTTTGTGAAAGTTAATGTTCCAAAAAGAAAAAATAAATAAAGTTCGGCTTTGGGTATTGAATAAAGTCGAAGATTATGTTATAATTAAGGTAACGTACCGTAAAGGAGAGAGATTATGGGAAGCGTTCTTAAAGGCTACAACTACAGGCTTGTGGATAACCGCTCATTTGATATTCCGCTGCCTCTGAAATACGTTCTGATGAAGGAGGACGGCGAAATCGCCGAATACGAGGTGTCCGCCGACGAGTCGGTAAGCTGTAAAATACTCACCAAATACAAGGAGGAAATGCTTACGCCCATTACAAGAAGGCTCGGCATTTCCGATATATATTATTTCTTCTCATGCAGAGTTTTTCAGGACAAAACTCCGTATACATGGGGAGAGCTTTCCCTGCTCGGAATGGAAAAATACAACGTTTTCGACATAGTCAAAAAGACGCGCGGCGTTACTCCTTACGACAACTACTGGCTGAAGTTTGACGGGGACGAATGCGATTATGAAAAGGCAAAAAACGACTGGAACGAGCTGATGTATAAGCTGTCCTCGGAAAAGAGCGCGAAGGCTCCCGAGCAGGCGGTTGACAGGAGTGCCGTAAAGGCAATTCTCGGTCAGCATAAGCTGGATTATGCGGCGCGCCTTGCCGAGGCTAACGCGCAAGCCGCGGCTGAAGCTGCTCCGGAAGCCGTTTCCGAGCCTGCGTCCTCCGGCGGAATGATGAGCCAGGAGGACATTGAAAAAATGCTTGCGGCGAGTGCAACTGAAACGGCTGCCGAGCCCGAGCCCGAGCCTGCTCCCGAACCCGCTTCTGCGGGCGGGAAAATGAGCCAGGAGGACATTGAAAAAATGCTTGCGGCGGCGAGTGCGCCTGAAACGGCTGCCGAGCCCGAACCCGAGCCTGCTCCCGAACCCGCTTCTTCGGGTGGGAAAATGAGCCAGGAGGACATTGA
>CANRIQ010000116.1 GCA_947630655.1 uncultured Clostridia bacterium
CCGCCGTGACGTTTACCATATCCCCGTCCGAAAACATATTCTTCGCCCGCAAATCGCTCTCCAGCCACTGCCGCAGCGGCATATAGCCCTCCGTCACGGAGTATTGCAGAGCGTTTATAGGCTCGTTTGTGAAAATTTCGGCGGACAATTTGGAAATAGTTTCCACGGGGAAAGCCTCAGGCGCGGGATTTCCCGCCGCAAAGCTTATCACCTCGGGGTCGGCGGTGAATTTAAGAATTTCTCTTATCGCCGACGGAGCAAGCCCCGACACCTTATCAGAAAACGGTTTAAGCATAAAAAATATTACCCCTTTAACGCTGTATTTCTTTGTATAAACAACACATCATTATTATAACACTTTCTTTCCGATTTGTAAAGTCTTACCGCAAAATTTGACAAAAAAGTTTTTTTATGATATAATATAAAGCGATATACTATATGTATGTATTTTTAGAAAAAACCCGCTCAGATACCACAAAATTGTCTAAAAAAATTCAAAAAATCTTGAAACTTTTTGACCATATTTCATGACTACCACGGTGAAAGGGCAGTTGTGCACGAGGTTACGGGTTTTTTAAACGCGGGTGCCGCCGGGCAAAATTCGGCAAGGAACAAACCTACGAATTTTGGCAGGAATTTTAAACCGGCGGATTTCGCATTAAAGCGAGGTGAAACGGCGTTGGGAAAGCCCGAGATCGACTTATATTTTAACGACGCGTACGCTCGGACGTTCAACGCCGTGTCGCGTTATGTGACAAGCCACGCTTCCCGTTTTCAGGACTGCGAGGACATTATCCAGAATGTCTATTCGCGGTTTTACAAGCGTATCTCCGAAAAGGGCTATGACGATATAGAGTCCGCCGAGGCGTTCCTTATAAATATTGCGAAGTTCGAGTGCAGGTCGTTTCTGTCGGGGTTCATAAAACGGCGCGACAGGGTTAAAAATATGTCCGATTTCTCGGAAGAGGAGACCGCTTCGCTGGAGGCGGAGCTTTCAAAGGACGTTCCTCTGCTTGACGATGTGGTGAACAATAAAATTCTTGCAAAGCAGATTTTTGATGATATAATGAAATCAGACGAGGTTGTCGGCAGGATTTTCTATCTGTACTTCGTGTGCGATATGAAGCTTGACGAGATTGCAAGACGTCTGGATTTAAACGTTTCCACGGTCAAAACAAAGCTTTACCGCACGATTGAGCGGCAAAAGAAGAAATTCGATATTTAGGGAAAGGAGGTTTTTCGTATGAAAAGGCGCGATTTCTACAAGGAAATCATGAGCGAATATTCGTTCGATAAAGACAAGATACTTGCGAACGCCAAAAAGGGCAAATTCGCGGGTCGGAAAAACCTCCCGATGTATATAGGGCTGACGGCGGCTGCCGCGGCGGTTGTTGTTGCGGTCGGGACGGCTTCGGTTATGCTGAATTCCCGCCAGGGCGCGCAGTATATCGGCGGCACGACGCTTACCGCGCTTTCAAATGAAGAGCGTATCCAGAAGGCTATGGAGGAAATTCGCCGCAACGAAAATTCCGATGAGCTTCACGATGTTCTGGTGACGTTTACAAGACCGCTTGCTCCGTCGCAGGTGCAGAGCGTGCTTACGCAGTATTCCGACGGGAATGTCCCCGTGAAAATATTGTATATGGCGGACGGCAGTAAGGCTGTCGGAAGCGAAGCGGTGGGCGAGGCGTTCTCAAACGGCAGAGATTCGATTACCGGTGCGGTGATAAACTGCGCGGGGTATCTTATGTCCAAGATAAAGAGCAGCGAGTTTGTTTTCGAGGTTGAAATCGTGACCGATGAGGATATTGCGTCCGACGTCGCGCCGATGAAGCCCGAGGTGGAGAATAACGACAAGAACGACACCACTTCCGACGGAAATACCTCTGTTCCCGCTCTTCCCGACGGCAATTCGGGCGGCGTGGGCGTCGGATTTGACAACACGTCCGATCTGGACGGCGATGTGTCGGACGGCGAGGAGTCCGATCCCGACGATCCCGAAAATTCCGAAAGCTCCGACGGTTCGGAAAGTTCCGAAAGCTCCGAAGACTCCGAGGACCCGGACAGCTCGGATATTCCCGACGGCTCGGAGGAATCGGGTTCCGTGCCTGTTCACCCGATGCTTGATCCGCTTGACGGAATAAAGCTTCCGACGGATAACGGGGCAATGTCCTATAATACCGCGAATATCGGAGCGCAAAGGGCGTATTTCCTGAATGAAAACGTGTTCTATGTAAAGAGCGCGGACGCAGTGTCCTTGTATACATGGGACGGCTCGCACGAGACTCTCGCGGCGCAGCAGGAGGTTTCGGACGCGAAGGTGTTCTGGGTGTCCAAAAACGGTTCTAAGATGATGATAACCGGCGTGGAAAACGGCGTTCGCAGCAAAATGTATATGATAGACGGCGCAAATTGTGCGATTATAGATATGTGCGCGGAAAATATGGTTCTTAGCGGGTCGATTGCCAATGCGGCTTACAGCGAGGCTTCGGGGCTGCTTGCGGCGGATATTTTCGAGGACGGCACACATTATATCTACACGGCGGCGGTTTCGGATAACCGCACGGCAAACGAGCTGTGCGTGGCGGGCGGCACTAATACCCAGCTTCTGGCGCAGGACCGCGGAACGCTGTTCTACACCGATTACTACAACGGGATTACCGAGATTTACAAGCTTGTAAACGGCGATTATGTCAAGATAACCGAGCTTTCCGACTACTATACGTCCGCTCCGAATTCCGCGTTTACCTACGCGGTGCTTTCGGGGAACAGCGATCGGTACATCTTCGATCCCGCGACGCAGACGCTTATTCCCGTGCAGTCCGAGAACGCGCCCGTGTTCGGCGCGTCGACGCGGAGCTTCTCGCTTGACGGCGAGCATTACACCATTCTGAATGGTGCGATTAACAGCGGTGCGACTTTGTCAGAAATTGCCAGAATTGATTTCAGACGCAGCTTCTCACAGCGGTATATTGCTACCGCAAATGAAGGCGCGGTGCGGATAATCCCGGGCTGCTATACAAGCGCGGCGAAGTCCTCGGCGATTTTTGCAGAACCTGTTTCCAATGCCTCGGAAAAGGCTCAGACGGCGGTAAATTCCGCGCTCGGAGTGATAAACGCTCTGGCTCTTAATAAGTGCAACGACAGCGGCATAACCTCCGCGGAAAAGCTGAACGCGGTGATTGACGCTTACTTCTCGAAGCAGGCAGCGGCGGAGCTTAAAACGCGCTGCACGGTGTCCGCGTGGGGCGGTCTCGCCTACACAAACGGCGGGCTTTCGGCGGTGAATGTTCAAGATACGGTGCTTGTGATGGACGGTCTTTCGGGAACGCTTTACATCAAGGCGGGAACGTTTGACGGGAAAACGGCTTATTTCACACACGAGATAAGGCTTGTTGAAGAAAACGGAAATTTGAAGCTTGATTGCATCCTCGGCTGAGGAATAAAAAGCCCCCGTTCGCAATAGTGAACGGGGCGCGTTTTTTTGGAGAAATTCTATGGATAAGAAAATAATTATCCCGACGGCGGTGCTGGTGCTGCTGGCGGGAATACTGATTGTGGTGTGGGTGTGTATGAAAAACGGCGAAACAGACAACCCCGCCGCCGAAATCCGCCTGAACGGAGAGGTTGTAAAAACCGTGCCGCTTTCGGAGGACTGCGAGTTTACGGTGGAGAGCGAGGGCGGCTATAACACCGTCCGCGTCCAAAACGGCGCGGTGTCTGTTGTCGCGGCGGACTGCCCCGACAAGGTCTGCGTGAGAACGGGGGAGATTTCGGGCGGCGGCGTGCCGATTATCTGCCTGCCGCACAGGCTGGAGATTGTTGTCGTAAACGGAAAGAGCGGGTTCGACGCGGAGGTTTGACGGCTTGACAAAACGGGTTAAATTGTGCTATAATGGGGTATAATACTTTAAAAAATCGCAAAGAGAGGTTTTATGAAAAAGAAAATTTTGTGCGCCGCACTGCTGGCGGTTCTCGCGCTTTCGGGCTGCAGAAATGCTTCCGAGAGCGAGAGTTCGTCAAGTTCTTCGAGTTCGTCTAGCTCGTCATCTTCGTCAACTTCGTCTAGTTCAACAAGTTCTTCAAGTTCGTCCAGCTCAACGAGTTCTTCAAGTTCTGAAAGTTCAAGTTCCGCTGAAACAGCAAGTTCAACAAGCGAAAAAAGTTCATCAAGTACTCCGAAACCTGCGAGCTCAACGAGCACACCCAAGCCTGTAAGCTCTGCAAGCACACCCAAGCCTGTAAGCTCTGCAAGCACACCCAAACCCGCAAGTTCAACAAGCAAGCCTAAACCTGCAAGTTCTGCGAGTACACCCAAGCCTGTAAACTCAACGAGCACGCCTAAGCCTGTAAGCTCCTCGGAAAAACCCGTTGTGCAAGAGCCGAACGTTATCGGTCCGTACAACCAACGCAAACAGACCGCAAACGAAGCGGCTTTCTGCGAGGAGGTTTTCGAGCTTACCAATCAACAGCGCGCAAAGTACGGTTTACAGCCGTTTAAGAAAACGGACAAGCTGTCCGCGCTTGCGGTTCAGAGAGCGTGGGAAAACACCGTTGTATATGGTCACAATCGCCCCGACGGGTCAAGCTGTTTTACGATTTTAACCCAGAACGGTATAAAATTCAGGACTGTCGCAGAAAACGTTGCATATAGCCAGAGCAGTCCCGCAGAGGTGGTAAACGCGTGGATGAACAGCAGCGGTCACCGCGCGAATATCCTCAATCCCGACCTTGAATACCTCGGTGTCGGCTACTACAGCGAAAACGGAAAACGCATGTGGGCACAGCTTTTCTACAGCCCCGCGAATTGGTAATAAAAGGTAACTGCAAGCTTCCCGCCGTTTTGTCTGTGGCGGGAGCTTTTTGTTTCCCTAAAAAATGGAAATATCGCAAAATTATAAAAAATATCGAAAAAGCACTTGACAAACGAAAGCAAATGTGGTATAATTATAAAGTCGTCAAGATGCGAGTGTGCTGGAATAGGCAGACAGGCACGTTTGAGGGGCGTGTGTCTTTGACGTACGAGTTCAAGTCTCGTCACTCGCACCAGCAGTCAAAAAACTCTCTATGCTTTGCATAGAGAGTTTTTTTCAGTTTACAGTAAAAAGTGTACAGTGTACAGTAGAATGTATCCGCCTTCGGCGGATTATTTAGATTGTAACAAAACGGAGAAGTTGCCGATAAACTTCAATACAATCTAAATCCGTTCGCGTCAGCGAACGCTCCTACTACTATACACTGTACACTGTAAACTGTATACTGCAAAAAGCTCTCTATGCTTTGCATAGAGAGCTTTTTGCTGGTGCCGGTGGTGGGACTTGAACCCACACGACATTGCTGCCAACGGATTTTGAGTCCGTCTCGTCTGCCAATTCCAACACACCGGCTAATACTTTACTATTATACCACACCCGCGCCGATTTGTCAAGTGTTTTTTTCGATGTAATCCGCGCGGAGCTGCCCGCAGGCGGCGTTCAGATCCGCGCCGAATTCGCGGCGTTTGGTTGCGACAACGCCGTTTTCCTTCAAAATCGCGCAGAACGCCGAAATGCTCTCCGCACTGCTTTTTGCAAAATCCATATCTGTGGATTCGGTGGAGTTGTAGGGGATTAAATTCACATAAAAATTCCGCTCGCCCGTAAGTTCGGCAAGCTCCTTCGCGTGTTCGGGAAGGTCGTTTATGCCGCTTAGCATAATGTATTCCAGCGTCACCCGCCGACCCGTTTGCTCAGAGAAAAATTCAGCAGCGTCTAAAACCTCGTTTATGGGGTATTTTTTGTTTATCGGCATAAGCGTGTTCCGCAGCTCGTCATTTGACGCGTGCAAGCTCACCGCAAGGTTTACGGGCAGCCGCATTTTCGCAAATTCGCGGATTTTCGGGACAATTCCGCAGGTTGAAACCGTTGTGTGACGGCGACCGACCGCAAGCCCCTTGTCGTCGGTCACAATTTCGCAGAATTTCACACATTCGGAGAAGTTGTCGAACGGCTCGCCAATTCCCATAACCGAAACGCCGTCCACACGGCAGGAAAATTCCCGCATAATCGCAAGAACCTGCCCCATAATCTCGCCCGCCGTCAGATCGCGGCGTTTTTTGGTGAGCCGTTTCACTTTGCCAG
>CANRIQ010000117.1 GCA_947630655.1 uncultured Clostridia bacterium
CCAGACCCGCCTGATGCATACGCCGGACCGTCCTCGAAAGCCCGATGGCAATCTTCAGCATCATGCGGAAATCTCCGCGTTCCGCAGGCGCGAGATAACGCCTGTTTCTCCCGGTAAACCAGTTGGATTTTTTGTCCTTGCCCTTAAGGTCAAGCACCGCCGACGCCGACGCGTCAAAAAAGAAGTTGTCGGGATACGCGGGGCAGACAATCCCGAACTGCGGGCTTTTTACAATCGCCACAGGCCAGCAAAACCGCTGTCTGAAATAATCCGCGGTCTTTTGCGTGTTGCCCAGAGCCCCGCCGTCAGCCTCGGATATGGTGGGGTTGTAGATGCCGACAATCGTGCGTATTCTGTCCTGCATACGCGGGTCTTCCGAATCGCGCGGATCATTGAAAAACTGCACCGCAAGCTGCCTGTCGCGGGTAAAAAACGTGTGCTTCATACCCCCGCGCGGAGCGTTCGCGTCGTAGATGTATTCTATTGTATCGCCGCTTTCAAGCACGGCAGTGATAGCTTCACCGTTTCTCATTTTATTAGTCCTGTTTTATTTGATTGATTTTAATCACCGCAAGCGTCCTGTCGTCGAAGCTTCCGCGTTCGTTGTAGTTGTCAAGCCAGACCTCCAGCCGCTCGTCAGCGGTCTCTCCAAGGCTCATTTTAAAAGCCTCCAGCGAGTGGCAGTAAAGCATTTCCCGCTTATCCCACAGCGCGTTTACCGCGTCGCTTGAGCTGTCCGCCGCAAGAAGCTGCTTTGAATATTGAAGCGCGACGCTTTTTCGGCTCATTGACACGGAATTAAACCGTATCGGCGCGGGGTCTTCGCCCTCGCCCTTGCATTCTCCCGAAAACGGCAGAATACCGTTCAGGCAGAGATCGATATACAGCCGCTTCATCATCGGCTGCGCAGGGAAATAATCATCCGCCACGCCGTCCGTCATCAGCATTACAGTATCATACGCCCCCCGCGAGACCCTTGTTTTCGCGCCGACAGCGTTCTCACCCGAGCTTTTTTCCGAGAGGAAATCGGTCTCCCCCGAAAACGCCCCGCTGTCGGGCTCGCCGAGGATTTTAAGGCATTCTGCGGAATTCGCCGCGCTTGAAAGCGCGCAGATACACCCGTCGCCGATCTGAACGCACGCCAGAAACGTCTGCGGCTTCCCGTCAATCACAAGCGGAATTGCCGCCGCCGCCAGAAACGTCGCCGCAAGATCGCCTATTTCGGGATTTCTCCCGAGAGCCGCCTTGTAATCCTCGTTTTCGAGAATAACCGCAAGCTCGCGCTGCTGCGCGCAAAACGCCTCCTTCGCCGCGTCCTGCAAAAGCGAAGCAATCCCCGTACAGGACTCTGTAAACTCCGCGGAGGAAATCTCCGTGCAAAGCCCCGCCCGGATTTTCGGGTTTTCTCTGAACAGCTCTGCAAGCTTTTCCTTCAGAAACGCCGCCGCGCTCTCGCAGCTTGCCCTCGCGCCGATCCTTGAAAGCCTCCGCGAGCCCGCCCCGTCGCACACCACCGCGATTATGCAGTCGTCCGTCACGGCAGTCTCAAAATAATCGTCGCAGTTTGTGCCCTCGTGCTTGTGCTTTTTGCCGCGCACCCGCGCCGCCGTAATCTCGCCCAAGGGACAAACCGTCCGTTTTTTGTGGCTTTCGGTGTGCAGCTCCGTCTTGTCGTCAACAATTTCCTTATATTGCCAGATTGACGCAGTATGCTCCATAACCTCTCTGTCGGACAGACGCAAAGCCTCCGATTGCCCGGTTTTTTCGGTCGTATCGCGGGTGTCGTTTACAAAATTATCCATTTATTCACCTATATAAACAGTTACGGCACAATAACAAATCCCTGCGGAGGCGGCGGCAGCGTCACAGCGTCGCCGGGCTTTGCGTCTATGCTCTTCGAGGACGCCTTTATCGAGCTTGACACCCACGCGAAAAACTGCGCCATATCTCCCGCCGTCAGATTATTCATCATAAGCACGTTATTTGTGATTTTTTTCAGCGTATTGGCGTTTGCGTTAGCACCCGCCCCGCACGCGATGATATTCCCTACGGAGACCTGCTTTATCGCGTCCACGCCCTCGTCGAGGTCGTCGGTCGGCGCGCCGTCCGTCATAAGAAATACCAGCGGTTTCCAGTCGCCCTTCTGGGTCTCGGTGGAGGTGCGGACCTCGTTTTTAACGCACTCTGCCAGAACCTTAAGCGCGCCGCCTAAAGCGGTAGCTCCGCCCGCCTGAAGCTGCGGCTCTTTAAACAGCATAAGCTCGGTAAGCGGGCTTATCTGCCGCGCGGTGCTGTCGAATGTGATGATTGACAAAAACGCTGTCTCCAATGCCTGCGGATCGCCCTTAAGCTCGGAAATCAGGGTTTTAATGCCTTGTTTAACCGCTTCGATAGGCTCTCCCGCCATAGATCCGCTGCAGTCCAGCAGCAGGTACACCGGCAGTCTTCTGATGTAATTGGACATTTTTATCCTCCTTAAGGTCGTTTGTATTGATAATTTTTTTGTTGTAACGTGACCCATTGCGTTATTTTTCTTAAAAGCCTTTTTCATTCAGCTAATCATTATCATTATACCTCAATTTTTAAATTCTGTCAATAGTTTTGCCCAAATTTTTGATTAAAAACAGGCAAAACGCTGTTAAAATCTCACAAAGAGCCGAATTTTAGGCACTTGATTTTTCAGGAAGAATGTGGTATAATTTAAAATACAGTTTGTATAAAAAGTCAAGTCTCAGGCTGTAGAGAAAGTCCCAGATACAAGGAAGTAGTGCTGCGGGCTAGGCTTTGTGCCTGCCGCAGTGCTACTGACGCAGTAGATGGGGCTTTATCTACAGCCTGTAAATAGTATGTTTGTGGGGGGAGTTAAAGATAAAAGAACGTCTGAAAAAGCTTGCCGAGGTGTTGGCGTCGCTTAAGACCAAAGACGGCAGGCGGGAATTCTACAAAGAGCATAAGCAGATAATTTTGTATTTTGTTTTCGGCGTGGGGACAACTGTCGTTTCGCTGTTAAGCTATTATCTCGCGAGAAAATTTTTCCCCGACGAGGAAAGCGTTCCGTTCTGGCTGCAATGGATATTCAGGATAACTCACGTTTTCGGCATCGAAAGCGCGACGGCTCTGCCTGTTATAATATCGTGGTTCTTGTCGGTAACCTTCGCGTTTCTCACCAACCGCGTCTACGTTTTTGAAAGTCAGGCAAACACCTTCGGGAAGTTTATGCTGGAGGCTCTGCGGCTTTATGCGTCAAGGCTCGCGACGCTGTTTGTGGATTTGCTGATAATGTTTTTGCTGGTGGATCTGCCGGGTATTCAAAACGCGCTTTACGAGTTCGCCGCAAAGATTTTTTCAAGTATAATCGTTTTAATACTCAATTATATACTAAGTAAGATTTTTGTATTCAGAAAGAAGAAATCCATAACCAAAAAATCCCGCAAGGGGTGATTATAGCACTTGTATAAATGTCTCAGGCTGCCGATAAAGCCGAATCTACTTCGTCAGTACCGCTATAACAGCCACAAAGGCTGGATTATAGCGGCACTTCCTCGTATCTGCGGCTTTCTTGACAGCCTAATGTTTATTTATATACAGTATATATCAACCGTCCGCATACCGTGCATGCGGAGGTTTTTTATTTCACACACCGAATATTGTTCCCAAATTCTCCCATACTAGAAACGTGAAATCTGAAGCTTGAAAGGAGAAAAATATGGCGGAACAGTTCGGAGGGGGCTTTTCGGGAGAGGCGGCGCAGGCTCTCGCAAGCGCGATTGCTATAGCGGGGCAGATGGGGCACACCTATATCGGTTCGGAGCATCTTTTGTGCGCGCTGGCGAAAAATTCCGAAAGCGCGGCGGGAGTGCTTCTTGCGCGGCAGCAGGTGCGGTTTTGCGACCTTATTTTACTGGTCAAGGACAGAGTGGGCGTCGGGCAGAGCGTGGAGCTTGGCGTTAAGGATTTTTCGCCGCGTCTGGTGCGGCTTATAGCGGGGGCGCGGTCATATGCCGAGTCCAAAAACGAGAATTTTGTCGGAACGGAGCATCTTCTGCGCGCGCTGCTTTCCGACCGCGACTGCACGGCATACGCGATTTTGAACGAACAAAGCCCCGATATTGTAAAACGGCTTTATGCGAATGCTGCGGCAAGGGAGTTTGAAGCTCCCGAGCTTCCTGTTCGCAAAAATGAACGGACAACTTCCCGAAAAAGCGACTCCCGCGCGGAATACAACGCTCTTACAAAATATGGCAGAGAGCTTACCGCCGAGGCTAAACGCGGCGCGCTTGACCCCGTTATCGGGCGGGAAACCGAGATAGAACGCGTGGTTCAAATACTGCTCAGGCGCACCAAAAACAACCCCTGCCTTATCGGCGACGCGGGCGTCGGGAAAACCGCCATAGCCGAGGGCTTTTCCCAGCGCGTGGCAATGGGGAACGTTCCGCCCGAGCTTCTTGACAAGCGAGTTTTCGCGCTGGATCTGTCGGCAATGCTTGCGGGTGCGAAATACCGCGGAGATTTTGAGGAACGCCTTAAAAGCGTGCTGGACGAGGCAAGCTCTAACCCCGAGGTCATCCTGTTTATAGACGAAATTCACATGATAGTCGGCACAGGAGCGGCAGAGGGCGCGATTGACGCGGCAAGCATCTTAAAGCCGCTTTTGGCGCGCGGGAAAATTTGTCTTATAGGGGCTACAACCACCGACGAATACAGAAAATTCATCGAAAAGGACAGCGCGCTCGAACGCCGTTTTCAGCCGATAAACGTTCCCGCGCCCGACGAGGAGGGAGCGGTAAGGATACTTTCGGGGCTTCGTCCGAGGCTTGAGGAGCATCATCACGCCGTTATCACCGACAGCGCGATAAAAGCCGCGGTTTCGCTGTCGGAACGCTATTTAAACGACCGCAGGCTGCCCGACAAGGCGATAGACTTAATCGACGAGGCTGCCGCGGCGGCGCGTATAGAGCAAAATGCAAAGGCAAAATCCGCGCTTCTCAGAAGTTCTCCGAAGGCACGCGTTGTCGTGGACGACGAGGACGTAGCAAGGGCGGCGTCGAGGATAACGGGCGTTCCCGAGGAGCGTCTGTCCGAGGACGAAGGCGAACGTCTTTCGCATCTTGAGGAATTTTTGTCAAAACGCGTTATCGGTCAGAAAAAAGCCGTTTCGCTCGTGGCAAACGCCGTTCGGCGCGGACGGGCGGGACTTCGCGACCCTGCGCGCCCGATAGGCTCGTTTTTGTTTCTGGGACAGACGGGAGTCGGCAAAACCGAGCTTTCGAGAGCCCTTGCGGAGGGCGTTTTCGGCGATGAAAAGCGTCTTATCCGCTTTGATATGTCGGAATTTTCCGAGGCTCACTCGATAAGCAAGCTAATAGGCTCACCTCCCGGGTATGTAGGAAGCGAGGAGCAGGGCAGGCTTATAAAGGAGGTGCGTTCCTGCGGGTATTCGGTGGTGCTGTTCGACGAGATTGAAAAGGCTCACCCCGAGGTGCTGAACGTTCTGCTTCAAATTCTCGAGGACGGCAGACTAACCGCCGCCGACGGGCGTACAGCCGATTTTAAGAACACAATTATCATTATGACAGGCAACATCGGGGCTTCAAAGCTTGCGGAAAATCATCTCGGCTTCGGGGCGAAAAAGGGCGATGAAACAGACGTTGCGCGGGAGCTTAAAAAGCAGTTTCGCCCCGAGCTGCTGGGGCGAATTGACAATGTGGTGATTTTCGAGAGGCTGACTGCCGAGGATCTGGAAAGCATCTGCCAAAAAATGCTGAATTCTCTCGCAAAACGCGCCGCAGCCCGCGGAATAGAGCTTACGTTCTGCGGCGCGGCAGCGCAAAGGCTGTGCGAGAACGTTTCGGAGGGCGACGCGGGAGCGCGCCCGCTGCGCGGGAAAATTACCTCCGAAATAGAGGATATGCTGTCGCAGAGTATTATCTCGGGCGAACTCCCTCGCGGAAGCCGCGCCGAAGTGGTGTTCTCGGACGGGAAATTTAAGGTAAAAATCCTGAGCTGCCGAAAAATTTAGTCCAGAACCCCGCAGTTTTCAAGCATGGTCTGCGCAAAAACGGCATAGCCCCTCGCAGGGTCTGGGGCGGAGCCCCAG
>CANRIQ010000118.1 GCA_947630655.1 uncultured Clostridia bacterium
TTTCGCTAAATTTCGCGCATTTTCCCCGTAAAATTCGGGAAAATCAAGGAAAACCGCGATTTATTCCCCGTTTCCCCCGTTCGCAGGACGGCATTTTGTCCGAGTTTCGCGCAAATTCCCCCATTTTCACGGTGAAACCGCCCTTTTCAGCCGTAAAACAGGAATTTTTGGTAACCGCAAGCTGCACAAACCTCAAAACCGCGCCGGAAAGTGCGGATTTCGCTAAATTTCGCGCATTTTCCCCGTAAAATTCGGGAAAATCAAGGAAAACCGCGATTTATTCCCCGTTTCCCCGTTCGCAGGACGGCATTTTGTCCGAGTTTCGTGCAAATTCCGCATTTTTCGCGGGAAATGCGCTGCGATTTCAGGCGTTTATCTTGACTAACCGCAAGGCGGGGTGTTATAATTAAATAATAAGCCGCCGAGCGTTTTTCGGCGTATTTTGCATATTTTTGCACGGATAATTTTGGAGATTTTGCGATGACCGAGCTTTTGGCTAAAATGTTTATAAAAGACCACACGAACATAAACGACCCCGCGGTGCGCTCCGCTTACGGGAAAATGGCGGGCGCGGCGGGCATTGTGACTAATGTCCTGCTCTGCGCGGGGAAATTTATCGTCGGGGTGATTTCCGGGAGTATGTCGGTGGCGGCGGACGCGGTAAACAACCTCTCCGACGCCGCGTCGGGAGTTATCGGGCTTCTGGGGTTCAAGCTCGCCGAAAAAAACGCCGATCCCGAACACCCCTACGGTCACGGGCGTTACGAGTACCTTGCGGGGTTTATTGTCGCCGCGCTTATACTGGTTATCGGGGTTGAGCTGCTGCGGGACAGCATTGTTAAGATAATTTCCCCGTCTGAAGTAAATTTCGGGCTTGTCACCGCGCTGGTTCTGGCGTTTTCGATTTTGGCGAAAATCCTGCTTATGCTGTTCAACCGAAAAATCGGCAGAAAAATTCACTCCGAAACGCTTATTGCCGCCGCCGCCGACAGCAGAAACGACGTTATTTCCACCGCCGCGGTTCTGACCGCGCTTGTAATTTCGCATTTTTGCAATATTCAGCTTGACGGGATTATGGGAGCATTGGTGGCGGCGTTTATTCTGTACAGCGGCGCGGGACTTGTAAAGGACGCGATGGATCCGCTTTTGGGAAAAGCTCCCACAAGCGAACAGGCGGAGCGTATCCGCGAGAAAATTCTCTCCTACGAGGGCGTTCTCGGAACGCACGACCTTATGATACACGATTACGGTCCGGGACGGCAGTTTGCGTCGGCGCATGTTGAAGTGCCCGCGGATATGTCGCTTGTGCGGTGTCATACGATAATCGACAACATAGAGCGCGATTTTCTGCGCGAGGGGCTTAATATGCTTATCCACGCCGACCCTATTGAAGCTTCAAATTCCGTTCTGGAGGAGCTTCGCCGCATTGTCCGCGAAATTGACGAGCGGATAACCGTTCACGATATGAGAGTGGTTCACTGCACGGGCGAGGACAAGGTGATTTTTGACTGCGTTCTGCCGCCCGAAAGCGGTCTGGAGGAGCGCGCGGTGTATGAGGAGATAACGAGATTTTTAAGGCTGAAATACCCAAAAAGCCGCTGTATAATCAGCTTTGAGGACAGTTATGCGAGCATTCCCAAGTCCCGCGGCGAAGACTGATGTTTAACGGGAAGTTGAAAGCGAGGCGAAAACAAGAAATTGCACATCGAAAAATACTATTTCCACGCGGACACGGACAAATATTTTGACAGTCTCAAAAAGCTGCTCATAATCGTCATTATGCCGATTTTGGCTTTGTGTACGTTTTGTACGGTCAATATTGTGCTGAATTACCGTTCCGATTTTTCAAAACTGCTTTTGATAGTGATTTCTGTAAGCGTTCTTTTTGGGATGGCATTCACCTTCATTTCGGTGTATATTGCTGATAAATACCGCCGCCGGCACGCAAAATACACGTTTTTCGACATAATCCCGCAAGGCATGGTGTACAGCGAGTACGCGGGAGAATTTACGCGGTACGGTGAAAAGATAATACTGCGAAGGCTCTATTATATCCCGTTCGGGAAGCTTGAAAGCGTTTCCCGCGACCCGAAAACCGCTCCGCACAACATAGTCATCAAGGGC
Organism: uncultured Clostridia bacterium; assembly: GCA_947630655.1. Taxonomy (GTDB): domain Bacteria; phylum Bacillota; class Clostridia; order Oscillospirales; family Ruminococcaceae; genus CAG-115. The sequence continues at coordinate 2,125 of CANRIQ010000118.1, forward strand.
GAAATCCGCGAGTATTTTCTGGAAACGAGCAGGCTGGGGTATCATATCGACGACGAGGGGAAGATAGTTTTCGACACGTTCGAGCTGAATTTTGCCTTGTACAGCACAATAAACGAACTGACGGTAAAGGACCGCCTCGGAAACACCATGCGGCTGGAAAAGTCGATATCGCACTACTGGGAGGAATTTAAGAATATCCCCGAGAAAAAGCCGTTTGACATCTCGGACTATGTTTCCGTGCGCCGCCGCCGCAAGCCGAAAACCTCAAACCCCGCTCTCGAGGCTCCAAGCTTTTCGAGAAAGTGGAAATAAGAATAAAAATTCCCCGTTCGTGCCTGAACGGGGGATTTTTGTGTCGAAAATTGACAATTAGTACAAAATGTGGTATAATGTACTTGCCGGATTGCAACCCCGAGCTTTCGCGAAGGGAGGTGAACGGCTTGGAAGTGTTGCTGACGTTACTTATATCCGTCGAAGCAGGTTTGCTCGTAGAGCTTATCGGCAGGTGGCTTGACGGGCACGGCAAACGGTAAGCACAGCAAAGAAACGTCCCCCGAGCGGCAACTCGGGGGATATTTTTTTGTGAACGGATTGGATTGCTGACGTCTTTCTCTGTCACAACTACAGTATATCACAAAAAATCCGCTTTGTCAAGTGTTTTCCGAAAAAATCCCCCATTCTCATGAACGGGGGATTTCATTTGCCTTAAATCAGTCGGCTACATACGGAATAAGAGCGAGCTGTCTTGCTCTCTTAATAGCCGTGGTAAGCTCTCTCTGATGATAAGCGCAGCAGCCCGTAACTCTGCGGGGCAGTATCTTCGCGCGCTCGGTCATAAACTTCTTGAGCTTCGCAATATCCTTGTAGTCGATAAACTCCGACCTGTCAGCGCAGAACTGGCAAACCTTCTTGCGCGCGCGCTTAACAGGATGAGCGGTTTTTTCGATTTTTTCAGCCATTGTACCTTACCTCCTTAATAGGTGATCCTTTGTACGCCGTTTCGAGATTTTCAGAACGGATAACCTTCATCATCGGCAGCCGAAAACTCCGACGCCGACGCCGCGGGAGCGGACGCCCCGTGCGCATTCCCTGCGGGCGCGGAATAACCTCCGCTTTCGGCGGGCGGCTCTCCATAGGGCGGAGCATACTGCTGGTAATTTCCGCCGCCTTGGTTCGCCTTTTCGCCCGTGAAATATATCCTGTCCGTCACAATCTCATACCATGTGTTCGGATTTCCGTTTTTATCGGTGTACTGCCTCGTGTTAAGCTCGCCCTCGATAAGAATCATTCTGCCCTTACCGAAAAATCTTGTAACAAACTCCGCATTCTGCCGCCATGCAACGACATTAAAGAAGTCGGACTTGCGTTCTTCTCCTTTTCTCTGGAAGTTTCTGTCAACAGCAATTCTGAACGAGCAGACATTTACGCCCTGCGGCGTGGTCTTAAGCTCAAGATCGTTGACAATGCGACCCATCATAATAACCTTATTCACGAGAAAACACCTCCCAAAAACTGCCTGTCCGCCGTTTAATTCGTTCCCTGTGCGAGAACGACTACCGAACGCAGAACGCCGTCGGTAATGTTGATGATACGTTCAAGCTCTGCGGGGAAATCCGGCTTTGACTCGAACCTGTAGAGAACGTAGTAGCCCTCGCTCTCATAGTTGATCTCGTAAGCCAGCTGTCTCTTGCCCCATTCATCAACATTGGTAAGAGTACCGTTCGCCTTGATAAGATCGGAGAACTTCGCGGTCAGAGCCTTGATCTGTTCTTCGTCCTTTTTCAGGGAGAAAACGATGACTGCCTCGTACTTGTCGTTAAGTTTCGCCATTAAAAGCACCTCCTTATGGATATATATCCCGCGGTTCTCCCGCGAGAAAGGGGTAAACGCCCCGAAAAGGCGTCAACTTTATAATTATAGCAAATTTTCTCCTGTTTGTCAAGCATTTTTTGAGATTTTCGCATAATTATGTCAGCGTTGAAAAAAACGCCGCTAATTTTGTGCAAACTGCCTAAAAAGCTGCTGCCCTTAGGCTGTTGATAAAGCCCCATCTGCTTCGTCAACACCGCAGCGGCAGCCACAAAGGCTAGCCGCTACGGCATTTCCTCGCATTTGGAGCTTTCTAAACAGCCTTTAGATCTTGTTATCCTTTCTAAAAAGCCTTTAGTTTTTGCTGTCCTTATCCGGAGCTATCTGCCATATCTCCTTTGCATAATCCGCGATTGTGCGGTCGGAGCTGAATTTGCCCGCGCAGGTCATATTTATCCAGCATTTCTTGATAAATTCATCATGATTGAACTTGAAATCGCTGTTAGCCTTAAGCTTTGCCTGAACATAATTCTCAAGATCGCCGAGCAGGTAATAATGATCTGCTCTGTGCCAGCTTGCGCCGTCCAGCAGCGAATAATAAAGCTCTCTGAACGAGCCGTTTCCGCCGTCGTCGAAGGTGTCGTCGATAAGCGTGTTTAAAACTCTCGCAATGCGGGTATTTTCGGAGTAAAGCTTTCTCGGGTCATAGGTCGGCATTCTCTGCGCGAGGTCCTCGACGCGCGCCCCGAAAATGTAGTTGTTTTCCTCGCCCGCCTCCTCGCAGATTTCGACGTTTGCGCCGTCGTAAGTGCCGAGTGTCATCGTGCCGTTAAGCATAAACTTCATATTTCCCGTGCCCGACGCCTCTGTGCCCGCGGTAGAAATCTGCTCGGAAATATCCGCCGCCACAACCAGCTTTTCCGCGTAGGAAACGTTGTAATTCTGCACAAAAACAACTTTCAGCAGACCGTTTATTTCGGGGTCGTTGTTTACAAGCTTTGCAATTTCGTTGATATACTTGATAATAGCCTTTGCCCTCGCGTAACCCGGAGCGGATTTCGCGCCGAAAATAAAGGTTGTCGGAGCAAAATTGCACGCGGCGATGCTTCCGTCCTTCAGTCCGAAGTAGATATACATAATCGAAAACGCGTTAAGAAGCTGCCGCTTGTACTCATGCAGTCTCTTAATCTGAATATCGAACATCGACGACGGGTCGATATCCACGCCCTCGTGCTTGCCGATATACTCCGCGAGAGCCGCCTTGTTGCGGTTTTTTATCTTGTTAAATCGGTCAAGCGTCGCACTGTCGTCGGCGTATTTTCCGAGAGCTTTAAGCTTTGAAAGGTCGGTAAGCCAGTCCTCGCTTCCCAAAAGCTCGGTGATAAGCGCGGACAGCGCGGGATTGCACAGCCCCAGCCAGCGGCGCGGGGTAATGCCGTTTGTCATATTCTTGAAACGCTCGGGGAACAGCTCGTACCACTCGGGCAGAGCGTCCTTTTTGAGTATTTCGGTGTGTATTTTCGCAACTCCGTTTATAAACCGCGAGCAGTAGATAGCCATTTTCGCCATATGCACCATACCGCCCGACACGGGCTGCATCTGCTCTATGCGCTCTCTCGAAACGCCGCGGCGGTACATATCCGAGATAAATTCGTCGTTTATGCGAAGAATTATAGCGTACACCTCCGGCAAAAGCTCCTCGACTATGCCGCAGTCCCACTTTTCGAGAGCCTCCGCCATAATCGTGTGGTTGGTGTAGCTGAACGTTTTTTTAGCGACCTCAAGCGCGTCGGTAAAGGACATTCCCTGCTCTTTGGTGAGAATTCTCACAAGCTCGGGAATAGCGATAACGGGGTGAGTATCGTTAAGCTGAACGGCGTTGTAATCGGCAAAGGTACGCAGATCGCGCCCCGCCGCAAGGTGCTTTCTCACAAGGTCCGCCATGCTTGCCGCGCTGAAGAAATATTCCTGCTTCAGACGGAGAATTTTCCCCGGACGCGCGTCGTCGTTGGGGTAGAGCGTGCCGCTGATGTTTTCGGCTTCAATCTGCCCGCGGGCGGCTTCAAAATAGTCCTGACGGTTGAACGCGTCGAAATCAAACGCGCTTACGGGCTCCGCCTGCCACAGTCGCAGCGTC
>CANRIQ010000119.1 GCA_947630655.1 uncultured Clostridia bacterium
ATAAGCGGACTGACCTTAATAAAGATCAGTGGACGTGGAACTACCCCACCGGTGACAGCGACAGCACCACCGACGTAGGCGACGAGCTCTCGACCGCAAGCTCCACATCGCGCACAAAACCGTGCTTCGGCAGGGAAAATTCCTTCCCCTCGATAAGCGTCTTGCCGCCCTTGAGAGTGCCTATCATCGGGAACATAACGGGCGCGGTTTTTCCCCAGACCACGGGGTCTGCGCACCACATAAGCTCTCTGCCGCCGACGACAAGGCTTTTAAGCTCCGCGCCGAACGACAAAACCTTTGCCGAAACCTCTCCGCTTTTAAGTGTGATTTCCATTGTAATATCCTCCTGAAATTTATTTTCTTCAGAACTTCGGCTTTTTGGATCTGCGTTTAGCCAAAGCACTGATAGTTACCACTGCAAGCACAATTATCGCAATCGTGAGAATTACCTTCACAATGCTTACGAAAATGTTGTTTTTTGTAACGGCAGCGCACCATAGCTGCCCTTTGCCGTCGCGAATGAACATCTCTCCGTTTTCCGATACGGCAATTTTTCCGTTGCTGAAATCGATAATTTTCGCGATTTCGGAGCAAGTCTGTTCCTCCTCCGTATCGAGAACCCCGTAGAGATACCAGATATCCCGCCCCTCGTCGCGGTGCGGAGCGACGGTGTACGCTCTCTGCCCGTTTCCGTAGCAGATAATGGGGGAGGAGGCGTTTTTAAGCTCGGGGAAGCTTTTCAAAACCTCCATATTCAGCCCGTCCACGATAAAAAACCCGTCCTTCGAGCCGACATAAACGCGGTTGTTGAATTCCGCCAACGCAGAAAGCTCCTCTCCGATTTCAAGCGTTTCGAGAGAGTCCTCCTCGGCGGCACCGTTCTCGTCAAGCCGGATTTTTCTGAGCGTTCCGTCCGAGCAGGTCATAAAAATTGCGTATTTCCCCGCAAAAACGTTTGTTATAACGGCGTCGCCGTCAATTTCATTTTCGACATAGTCTCCCGTATCGAGCCTGCAAACGGCAAGTTTTCCGCCCGCCCCGAACACCGCGAATTCTCCGAATTTTGCGGGGTCGGTAATTTCGCTTTCGGACGCATATTCCCACACCGTCTTAAAGCCGTTTTTTATGTCCGTGCAAAGAAGCTTGTATTTCCCGTCAATTTTTACGGCATTATACGCAAATTCACCGTCAATTCCCACGTTCGAGCAGATTTCTCCCACCCGTCCCGAGGAAATTATCTCCATGGAATTGCAATCCACGGCGTAAAGCATATTTGCCGTCGGCTGAACGATAACGTCCCCCGCAACCGCTCCCGAAAAGTCCCTGCAAACCTTCTCGTCAAACTCCGCTGCCGCTAAAATATCTCCCTTTTCCGCACTCAGCTTCTGAAGCAGATTTCTTGTCGGCAGAAACACAAAATCCCCGCTTGCAATCGGCGCGCCGACGTTTTCGCCCTCTTTGGTGTTCCAGCGGATTTCGACGTTTTTCTTGTCGTAGGGAGTTTTCGCGGGGAGCGCGAACTGCTCTTCGCCGTTGAACCCGCCAACGCCCTGCAAAGCCGCCGACAGCGCAATCACCGCCGCTCCGGCTATTGAAATAATTTTCTCTAAAATCATAAAATTTTAACCGCCTCGCCCGACAAAAACGCGTACAGATACGCCTCGCGTACCGAAAGCCCCGTAAGCTCGGGCAGTACCGCGCTGTAGATTTTCACCTGTTTTGCGTAATTGTCTTTTTCTTTAAGAAGATTTTCCGCGGTATCGCTCTTGTAATCCACCAGAACGATTCCGCCGTTTTCCGTAAAATAAAGATCGATCTTGCCCTGAACTGCGATTTTCCCAAGCCCGCTCTCGTCAAAATCCGCGCCGTCGATTTCGGCGTAAAATTCCTGTTCCCGGAAAACCTCTTTGCTTTCAAGCATTCGTTTTCCAAGCTCACTTTTGAAAAATTCCGCGATTTTTTCGGATTCGACAGCTTGTGCTTCCTCGTGCGAAAGAGTTTTATCCGCCTCCATTTCGAGTATGGATTTTTCGGCAATTTCCTTATAATCGGAAGCGTTCGCTTTTGCGAATTTTTCCGTCGGAATAAGCTCCATACAGCGGTGATAGGCGTTGCCCTTGTCCGCTCCCGAAAGCCCCTTGTCCTGCGCAAAAACGGGCTTTGTCAGAATAAGCGGCATCGATGAATTTTTATGCGCGATTTCCGTCACGGAGAACTTCGCGCGGCGGCGCGTATCCTCTTCATATTTGTACCGCGTGCCGATTTTTTGTGCAAGAGCGTCCGCTTCGCTGTCGGGAATGTCAAATTCCGTCTTTTCGGCAGCGGTCAATTTCGGCTCTGCCGCGTCAAATTCCACATCTCTCACAACGCAGTCCGCACCCTCAATTTCACCCGTGTCCGCAGCATATCTCGCAAGCGATGAAAACACCCACTTAAACGGCATATTGCCCTCAAATGTAGCGTCGGGCGACTGCTCGTTTAAAACGCTTTTTGTCCAGTTTTCCGATTTTGCCTCGGCAATCATAATAAGCTTTTCCTGCGCACGCGTCATGGCGACGTATAAAAGCCGCAGCTCCTCGCCGCAAAGCTTTTTCCGGTTCAGCATTGAAACCGCCTCAAGCGCGGGAGTATCAAGCTTTGCGCGGCGTTTTATGTCCGTGCTTTTCACAGCGAACAGCTTTTCGCGGTTAAACAGCAAATTTCCCGTAAAATCAGAGGACTTCATCTTGTATTCAAGGTCGCTTAAAATGCACACCGGCACCTCCAGACCCTTGCTCCCGTGAAACGTCATAATGCTTACCGCGCCCTCGAATTCCTCCGCTCTTGCCGCCTCCTCGACGGAAAGCCGCCGATTTTCCCTTGCACGCTCGATAAACCGCAGAAAATCGCCGATGCCGCCGCCGTCGCGCGATTCAAAATCCGCGGCGAGGTCGGCGAGCTTTCTTATATTCGCAACGCGCCGCGCGCTGTCCTCAAATGCTGACACAATCGCTTCCGCGTCGGTGTCCTCGTAGATTTTGCAAATCAGGTGATAAAGCGAATTTGAATTTGCAAAGCTTCTGAATTTGTCAATATCGCTCAAAAACGCCGACAATTTCCCGCTTACCTGCCGCTTTACAGTGCCGTTTTCCGTTTCAAGCGGAAATTCCGGCAGTTCGCAGAATTTCAGGCAGTTGTAAAGCGGCTGTTTTTTAAGCTTTGCGGCAATCTGCTTTTTTTCCTCCTCCGACAGCTTTTCCTCATCTGCTCCCAGAAGCCCCAGACGAATTAAAGCCGTATCCTGCGCCGAAAATCTGTAAATCGGCGACATCATCACTTTTAAAAGCTCCTCGCTTTTAAGCGGGTTGTCCAGCACCGACAGGAAATTTAAAACCAGCTTTACCTCCTCCGACATGAGAAAATCCCGCCCCGTCGGCGCAGCGGAGCCGATGCCCAGTTCCCGCAGAGCCTCGCGGTAGAGGTCGATGTTCGTTCGCGTCCGCACCAGTATCGCAAAATCCGAGTAATCGGGTCTGCAAAGCACGCCGTTTTTCGTAATCGTAAAGTCCTCGTCGTCGTGAAGCTCGCGGATTTTTTTAGCAGTAAATCTCGCCAACAGCATATCCTTATTTTCGCATTTTTCCGACCCGCTCACGAAAAATATTTCCGAGTTGTATTTTCCGACAATTTCGTCGGGCAGTTTCGGCAAAAATTCCGCGCCGAATTCCAGAGCGTTTCCGTCCTTGTAGTCCACGCCGCCGAATTCCCTTGTCATCAGCCCCGAAAACGCCTTATTCACGGTGTTTATGACGGCTGTCCTCGAACGGTAATTTAAGTTCAGCGGCAGCGGCTCAAATCCGTCCTCTCCCGCGCAAAGCCGCGCCATAATGTCGGGATTTCCGCCGCGGAAGGCGTAAATCGATTGCTTGATATCTCCGACATAAAACAGCTTTTTCCCGCCCAGAGCCTTGAAAATTTCCGCCTGAATGTCGTTTGAATCCTGAAATTCGTCCACGATTATACAGTCAAACCGATCCGAGAGCGATTTTCTGTATTCCTCATCGGAAAGCCTCGAAAGGAGCATAAGTTCGCAGTCGGAAAATTCCGCCGCTCCCGACGCCTTTTTTGCCTCGGAAAAATATTCTCTGTACGCCCGCACAAGCTTTACAAACGCGCAGACGGCGTTTTTCTGCTGCCCGAAGCATTCCTCGGAAAAATCCGCCGAGAATTTTTCGATTTTTTCGCATTGCGCACGAAAAGCTTTTAACGCCGCGGAAAATTCCTTCCTCGAAGCAAGTCTCGGACCTTTTGCGTTCGACGGTGCTTTAACCGTTTTGAATTCCTTGAATTTCTCAATAATCTCCGCAAGCCTTCTCAGGGACGGTTCCTTTAATTCTCCGCAGAGCCTTATAAATTCCCCGCATCGCCGGTTTTCGCCCTCGATATATTCTTCAATTTCCTGCAAAAACGGAGCAATTTCTTTTGACTTGCCTTTTTCGTCAGCCTCGTCGGATATCCGTTTTGGAAATTCCTCCAAAGCCGCCAGCTTTTCGCGTACAGCGCAAGCCGTTTTGTCAAAAAATTCGCTTTTCAGAACCTGCGCAAACCACCGCTCATACGAGCCGTAATTTTCGTATATTTCAAGCGTTTTAGAGAGCTTTTCATCGGCGTTTGCGCAGCTTGTTAATTCCTCGCTTACGGCTATCATTTTTTCCGTCAGCGCGTTGTCGTTTTCAAAATTGAACGTGTAAAACAACGCTTTGCGTTCGCTGTCGGAAAACAGCTTGTCGTTGCCGTAAAATTCGCCCATTGCGGCGTTTGCGGCGCGAAGCTGAAGCTCGGCTTTTTTCGCGGAGTCGATTATCGTGAAATTCACAGGCAAATCGAACGCCTCCGGGTTTTCGCGGATAATTTTTATGCAAAACGAGTCGATAGTGGAAATGCTTGCCTGCCGCAGCCCGAAAATCTGTTTTGAGAGATAGGCTCTCTGCTCGTCAAAATCCCCTCCCGCGGGAATTTCGGAAAGTTTCTCCGAAAGTGCGCGGTTTAGCTTTTCGCGCAGGCTTTTTGTCGCGTTTCTTGTAAACGTCATTACCGCGAGAGCCTCCGCGCGAATTCCGAGTTCTCTGTCGGACAGCAGCCGTATAATTCTCTCCACGAGAAGCGTGGTTTTTCCGCTGCCTGCCGCCGCCGTAACGACAGCGGGCTTGTCGTGCGGAAATTCCACCGCGCGAAGTTGATATTTGTTTAATTCAGGCATCGCCGTCCACCTCGGTTTCTTTGGCTTTTTCGGGTTTGGAAGCGTTTTCGCGCTCTGCGTCAAGGTCGCGGATTACCCTCCCGCCGTTTTGACAAATTTCCGAAAATCGGCAGTATTCGCATTGAAGATGCTTGTCGGATTTAGAGCTTTTCCTTGTCCCGTCAAGCTGAATATAAGGCTCTGCATAAGCAATCGGCACAGCCTCGACGTTCCCCGAAAACAGCTCGGAAAATCTTTTTCCTACGCCGTCAAGAATTTCCCCGCAAAGCGAGTTGAAATTCTCAGCTTTTACGGAATTTGTTTCGTCTATGGAAAACGCCTTTTTCACGGTATCAAGAGCCTTTTCGTCGTCCTTGTTTTCGCTTGACACCCTGTCCATCACGAATTTCACATAACGTTCGCGGTTTTTCTCGGTATTTTCGTCAAGCACGTAAAGTCCGCTCCCGCGGTGGTTCAGCGCAAGCAGCTTAAACGGGCTTAACGCGTCCGAAAGCGCGCCGCTGCTCGCTGACGGGATATATGTCACCCCGCCCGCCGAAAGGTCCTTGTTTGCGCGAAGCAAAGCCGCCAGATACAGCATCATCTGGATATTCACGCCGTTTTTCGCGTTGAAAATATCAAACCCGCGCACCGAGCTTTTATAATCGACGGTTCTGATGTAGATTTTTTCCTTTTTGCCGTCCTCGGCATTTGCCGAAAACATATCCACTCTGTCAATCCGCCCCGTAATGTACAGCTTTTTCCCGCCCTCAAGCGGAATTTCAAGCGGCGCAGTGCGAAGCGTGTGCGGCACGCCGTGCGCTTCGGCAACGCTTCTTGTAAAGG
>CANRIQ010000120.1 GCA_947630655.1 uncultured Clostridia bacterium
GGATAAGTTCCCCCTCGTGAAGCGCGTCGGGACTTAATACCGCCGTCGCGCAGTCGGGGTCGTTTTCCCACTCGCCTGTCTTAATGTACTCGTACTCGCCGGGATAATATAACCAGTGTCCTTTTTTGGTGATTCCTATGCAAATCACCTCATACTTCTCCTTTGGGATATTCGTGAGCACGGAATACGCCGACATAAGCGAGATTTCATGCTCGCTTGAAACGCCCCCGAAAAGCACCGCTATTTTCTGTTTAGCCATAATGCTGCCCCTTTCGTCTTTCACAGTTTACACAGATGTCCGTGAACCGCGTCGATAGTTCACATAATATATCAATTTACATTATAGCACAAATCGCTTATAATTTCAAGAGGTTTAAGGGAGATTTTCGCCGCTTTGCACCGTTGTCCGGACAAAATCCGACAAATTGCCGCATTAAATTAGTATTCACCGCCGCCGTTAAAAAATATCGTCATTTTTCACGAAAGTTGTTGACAATCGGGAAAAAATGTGGTACAATTAACCTATAAATCAGTTACTTCGCGCAAAATCCGCGCTTTTATACTACATTCTGAAAAAAAGAGGAGATATTATGGCACTGCTTATCACGGGCGGAGCGGGGTTTGTCGGTTCGCATACCTGCGTCGAGCTGTTAAATTCGGGCGAGGATATCGTCGTTCTGGACAACTTTTTCGGCTCTGACAACGAGACTATAGAGGGAATTCGCCGCGCGGGCGGGAAGGATCTTAAATTCTGCGAGGCGGATTTGCTGGATATGCCCGCTCTGGACAGAATTTTTGACGAAAACGAGATTGATACGGTTGTGCATTTTGCGGGGTATAAAAGCGTTTCCGAAAGCGAAAAAAAACCGCTGGTGTACTACTCGAACAATCTGCGCGGGACGTTCAACCTGCTGGAGACCATGAAAAAATACGGCTGTACGAGGTTTGTGTTCAGCTCGTCGGGAACGGTTTACGGTACGCCGAAGAGCAGTCCGATAAGCGAAACTGCGCCGCTTTGCGCGAATAATCCGTATGCCTCGACAAAGCTTACGATTGAGAGCCTTTTGCGGCAGATGTACGCTTCCGACAACACCTGGACGATGATCTCGCTGCGTTATTTTTACGCCGCGGGCGCGCACCGGAGCGGATTTATCGGGGAAAAGCACTGCAAATACCCGAAAAGCCTTATGTCGAAGGCGTTGGATCTTGCGTGCAAAGAGCGCGAAACGCTGGAAATAGGCTGCGGGTACAACACTCCCGACGGGAGCAGAATTCGCGATTACACGCATGTTGTAGACCTTGCAAAGGCTCATGCGGCGGCGATTAAAAAAGCGCGCGAGCTCGAAAACGGCTGCAAGGCGTACAACCTCGGGACGGGGCGCGGAGTGTCCGAAAAGGAGCTTTTAGAGACGTTTAAGCGCGTAAACGGCGTGGAGCTGCGCTATACCGAGGGTTCTCCGAAGCCCGGCGACGAGGACGAGCTGGTGCTTTGCCCTTCGCTTGCCGAAAAGGAGCTCGGCTGGAGAGCGGAGCGGACGGTGGAGGATATGTGCCGCGACGCGTGGAATTTCCGAAAGAATAAAATATGAAAATTATCATTAAACAAAATATAAGCTACCCGGAGATACAGAAGTTTCTTCCCGCGTACTACAGGGATTTGCTTCCGACAAACGCCCCTGCGGACGGTTTGATGAATGTTGTGATGTTCCCGCAAAGCGGAAAGGTGATTTTCGGGCGGCAAGCCGCAAAAGCCGCAGAAAAAATCGACAACGGCTTGAAAACGCTGTTTTTCTCGTATAACTTCACCCGCGAGGCAATCGAACTTATTCACGCACATGGCGGGCTTATATTTACAACAAGCAATTTCGACTGGTCCGATAACGACTGGAAAAAGTACAAAAACGGCGATTATTAAAAAACATACCCCGCGCGGATAAATTCCGTGCGGGGATTTGTTATTGCTTATTTTTTTAAAACCTTCTTCACGACGTTTACGATGTTTTCCGCGCAAAGCCCGTACTCGCGCAGCAGATCCTTCGCCGCGCCGCTGTGACCGAATGCGTCCTCTATGCCGAGCTTTACGACCGTTGTGGGAAATTCCTCCAGAACAACATCGCACACCGCCGAACCCAAGCCGCCTATCGTGCTGTGTTCCTCAACCGTGACAATGGCTTTGGTTTCCTTTGCGGCTTTAACTATGATTTCGCGGTCAATGGGCTTTATCGTGTGGATATTCACAACGCGGGCGTTTATTCCCTCGTCTGCGAGGATTTCCCCCGCCTCCATAGCCTCCGCTACCATAAGACCCGTCGCGAAAATCGAAATATCATCGCCGTCCCTTACGGTAATGCCCTTGCCAACCTCGAATTTATAGGTTGCCTCGTCGTTGTAAATCGGCACTGCAAGCCGCCCGAACCTTAAATACGTCGGACCCTCGTATTCCGCCATAGCAAGCACCGCTGCCTTTGCCTCGACATAATCCGCGGGGTTGATAACGGTCATTCCGGGAATTGCCCGCATAAGAGCGATGTCCTCGCAGCACTGGTGCGTAGCCCCGTCCTCTCCGACGGAAATTCCCGCGTGAGTAGCTCCTATCTTCACATTGAGTTTGGGGTAAGCGATTGAATTTCTCACAATCTCAAACGCTCTCCCCGCCGCGAACATTGCAAAGGAGCTTGCAAAAACAAGCTTCCCCGTAGACGCTAAGCCTGCCGCCACGCCCATCATATTGCTCTCCGCAATTCCGCAATTAAAATGCTTTTCGGGGTAGGCTTTCTGGAAAATGCAGGTTTTTGTTGCCGCGGACAAATCCGCGTCAAGCACTATCAAATCGGGACGAATTTCCGCCAAAGCGCACAAACCGTCTCCGTAACCCTCTCGTGTAGCTTTATTTGCCATGTCGTCCCCCTCCTTATCCTTCAAGCTCCGCCAGATGAGCGGTAAGCTCCTTCATGGCGATCTCGTACTGCTCGTCGTTGGGAGCTTTTCCGTGCCACTCGAGAGCGTCCTCCATATAGGACACGCCCTTGCCCTTTACGGTCCGCATAATAATCACGGTAGGCTTTTGCATAACGGTCTCGGCCTCGTTGAACGCCTTTTCCATTTCGTTGAAATCGTGTCCGTTGATGTTGATAACGTGCCAGCCGAAAGCCTCGAATTTTCTGTCAATCGGATACGGGGACATAACCTCGCTTACCTTGCCGTCGATTTGCATGCCGTTGTTGTCAACAACCGCGACAAGGTTGTCAAGCTGATAATGAGCCGCGAACATTGCCGCTTCCCAGACCTCGCCCTCCTGAAGCTCTCCGTCGCCCAAAATCGTGTAGACCTTGTAGCTGTCGCAGGAGATTTTCCCCGAGAGAGCCATTCCGCAAGCCGCGGAAATTCCCTGCCCGAGCGAACCCGTCGACGCGTCAACGCCCGGGATTTTCAGGCTGTCGGGGTGACCCTGCATACGGGAGTCGATTTTTCTAAGGGTCTTCATCTCCTCCATAGGGAAAAATCCCCTGATCGCAAGCGCGGCATACAATGCGGGCGCAGCATGCCCCTTCGACAGAACCATTCTGTCGCGGGTAGGCATTTTCGGGTCGGCGGGATCGACGTGGAGTCTGTGCAGATACAGATACGTCAGCAAATCCGCGCAGGACAGCGAACCGCCCGGGTGTCCCGCTTTTGCCGAGTGAACCCCCTCGATTATGCCGATACGCACCTTTGCGGCGGCAATTTCAAGCTCTTTGACAAATTTCTTGTCCATAACTTCCTCCGGTTCTCACATAATTTAACGTTTATTTACAGATAAATCCCGTTGATTTCGGGAAATTATTCTCACGAAAACTCGGGTCTATGCCCCATGCTGCGGCGATTTCGATAACCTGCTCTTCATCGGGGAGATCAAAATCGTCAAAATTCGCCTCTGCGGACGGCAAAAGATTTGTAAGACCGAGCCTTTTTTCCTCCTCGGTAAGCTCGCCCGAATTCATAAGAAGCTCCCCGTCGCACCCGCACCAGCCGTAGCCGCGGACCATCTCGCCGTTTACGAATTTTACCCAGACGTGATAATCCACAACACGCTGCGTCGCGAAATACTGAAGCTCGGGGAATTTTTTCGCGCTGTCGGATAAAAGCTCGGGCGCGAGCGTCAGAACGTCCGTTCCCCAGCCCACCACCAGCACGTACCCGTCCAGCACGGGCGACACGAAATCATAGCCGTTGTAAGCCATTTCTATGCCCTTGTCCCAGTTTGAGACCTGCGGATTTTTAAGCCCGAGTTTTTCAATTACCTCCTCGGGGGAATTTGCCTTAACGCACAGCCAGCTGCACTTATACCCGAACGGCACGGGAAAATCGGGCAAATTGGGCTCTGTCTCGACAAACACGGGAGCACTTTCGGCATTTTCGGTATCTTCGGGAATAACAGCCGAATTTTCGGCGGATTTATCCGCTTTTTCCCCGCGGTTAAGATATTTGCTCGACCCAAACAACTTGTCCAGAAAGCTCATTAAACTACCTCCGTCATAACTGCTCGATATAACTTATAATCTCGGCTATCGCGCCGCTGTTGTTATCGCAGACCACAATATCCGCGGCGTCGCGGACCTCTTTTTGCGCGCTTGCAACCGCCGCTCCGAGATTTGCTTTTCTAATCATTGCAATATCGTTGTAAAAATCCCCTGCCGCAACGGTAAAACGTTCCCCGACGCCGAGAATTTTTATAAGCTCCGCAAAACCCCGCGACTTGTCAACGCCCTTCGGCAGGCACTCGAAATAAACCGGCGAGGAACGCACCCAGTTTGCCTCGGGATACGCTGTCACAGCCTTTTCCACCTCGTCCAGCACCTCGGGCTCTGCCGCGATTACGAATTTCAGCCACCCGCCCTCGGGAATTTCATCCAACGGACGAGTGTCGGGGGTAACCTTCTCCATATCGAGATGCGCCTGCTCGACGTCGTTCATAAACGGCACAAAAACGCTGTTTTTATGAAGAACCTCTATTCCGAGACTTCCGGGAAACAGCTTTACAAGCCCGCGGATATACTCCCTCGCGTTCGGGGAGGTTTCGCACTGCCACAAAAAACGCTCTTCCCCAAAATCGTACACCGCCGCCCCGTTAAACAGCACCGCGGGAATATCAAGCGACAATTCCCCGGCGACCCTGCGGGTCATCTCGCAGCCGCGCCCCGTCGCCGCCGTAAACAGCCCGCCGCCCGCGCGAAAACGCTCTATCGCGCGCATATCGCGGTCTAAAACGCGCTTGTCGTCGGTAAGAAGAGTTCCGTCAAGATCGGTCATGAAGATAACATTTCCGAAATCCATCAAGTCACTCCTCTCACTCCTTACTTGTCAATGCTTTTCAAAAAACTGACAAAATACTCGGGAAGCTCGCTTTCAAACTCCATATACTCATTAGTCCTCGGGTGTACAAAACCGATTTTCCGAGCGTGCAGACACTGCCCGCACAGGCTTTTCGGCTTGCCGTTCCCGTAGACCTCGTCGCCCGCCACGGGGTGCCCGATATACGCCATATGAACGCGTATCTGATGCGTTCTGCCCGTTTCAAGCGAAACATCAAGCTGTGTATACCCCGCAAAATTACGTACTACCGTGTAATGGGTCACCGCCTCGCGGGAATTCTCCGTTGTCACGCACATACGCTTTCTGTCGGTCTTGTGCCGACCTATCGGAGCGTTTACCGTGCCGTTTTCCTTTATACACCCGCACACCACCGCGCTGTAACGCCGCGTGAACGAATGAGCCTTTATCTGCTCGGACAGCTTGAGGTGAGCAAAATCGTTTTTCGCCACCATAAGCAGCCCGCTGGTATCCTTATCTATACGGTGAACAATCCCCGGGCGGATCTCGCCGTTTATCCCCGAAAGACGCTCCCCGCAATGAAACATCAGAGCATTCACCAAAGTCCCCGAATAATGCCCCGCCGCAGGGTGAACCACCATGCCTTTGGGCTTGTTGACGATAAGCAAATCGTCGTCCTCGTAGACTATTTCCAAGGAAATATTCTCGGGGAGAATATCGCA
>CANRIQ010000121.1 GCA_947630655.1 uncultured Clostridia bacterium
CAGAAATCGGGTTCGCGCGAGGTGTGCGATGTTCTGTTTGACGGCGACAAGCTTACCTCTCACGGGCTGAATTTGCTGAACGGTCCCGGAAACGATATGGTTGCGGTGACAAATTTAGCGTCTGCGGGCTGTCATATGGTTCTGTTTACAACGGGGCGCGGCACGCCGTTCGGAGGGTTTGTTCCGACAATCAAAATCGCCACAAATTCCGACCTCGCGGGCAGAAAGAAGAACTGGATTGACTTTAACGCGGGAAGCATTGTGACGGGCGACACGTTCGAGCAGAAGCTTGAAGAGCTTATCGACCTCGTAGTCGAGACCGCCAACGGCAAAAAGACCGTAAACGAGCGGTACAATTCGAGGGATATTGCGATTTTCAAGACCGGAGTAACCCTCTAGAGGTAAGAGGTTAGAGGTAAGAAGTAAGACTTTATGTAAGGAGAAACCTATTATGAAAGAATTTATGGGCAAGGATTTCGTTCTTAAGAACGCCACTGCGCAGACACTTTACGATAACTACGCAAAGGATATGCCGATTTTCGACTTCCACTGCCACCTTAACATCGAGGAGATTTACAACGATAAGAAATTCTCCTCAATCACCGAGGCTTGGCTTGGCGGAGACCACTACAAGTGGCGTTTAATGCGTGAAATGGGAGTTGACGAAAGCTACATCACGGGCAAGGAGCATTCCGATTTCGAGAAGTTTATGAAATACGCGGAGGTTATGCCTTACGCTATCGGAAACCCTATTTTCCACTGGACGCATCTTGAGCTTCGCCGTTATTTCGGGATTGAGGAAATTCTCTCCCCGAAAACCGCAAAGGAGATTTTCGACAAGTGCAACGAGAAGCTTCAGACGCTTACTGCACGTCAGCTTATCAAGATGTCCAACGTGAAGAAGCTGTTTACAACAGACGACCCGATTGACGATCTGCACTTCCACAAGCTGCTTAAAGAGGACAAGTCGTTTGATGTTGAGGTAGCTCCCGCGTTCCGCCCCGACAAGGCGATAAATATCGAGCTTCCGACCTACGTTCCGTATATCGCGAAGCTTGCAGACGCGGCAAATGTCCGCATTGACGGCATTGACAGCCTTTGCGAGGCACTTACAAAGAGAATTGAGTACTTCGACAGCGTGGGCTGCGTATGCTCCGACCACGCGCTGGACGTTGTAATGTACAGCCCCGCGGAGAAGGAAACCGTTGACAAAATTGTCAAAAAGGCTCTTGCGGGCGACGACCTCACCCGTCAGGAAATCGAGCAGTACAAGGGTTATGTTCTCGTTCACCTCGGCAAGCAGTACGCAAGACTTCACTGGGTTCAGCAGTATCACATCGGCGCGCTCCGCAACAACTCCGCGCGTTATATGCGGGAGCTCGGACCCGACACCGGCTTTGACGCAATCGAGGACCAGACCTTTGCAAAAAAGCTGTCCATGCTGCTTGACACGCTTGACAGCACCAACGAGCTTCCGAAAACCATTCTCTATTGCCTTAACCCGCGCGACAACGAGGTTCTTGCGACGCTTATCAACTGCTTCCAGCAGGGCGGCGTAGTCGGGAAAATGCAGTTTGGTTCGGCTTGGTGGTTCAACGACCAGAAGGACGGCATGGAGCGTCAGCTTATGGCGTTGTCGCAGGTTGGGCTTATCAGCAAGTTTGTCGGCATGCTTACCGACTCGCGCAGCTTCCTGTCCTACACCCGTCACGAGTATTTCAGAAGAATTCTCTGCAATATGCTCGGCACTCTTATCGAGGAGGGCGAATACCCCAACGATATTGAGCTTGTAGGCGAGATCGTAAAGGACGTTTGCTATAACAACGCAATCAAGTACTTCAGCAAGTAAAATTGCATAAGAAAAGCCTCTCCGCTTCGCAACGGGGAGGCTTAATTATTCACCAAAAAAGGCTGTCGAGAAAGCCCCATATGCTAGGAAGCAGTGCTGCTGACAACGCAGATGGGGTTTTATCGCAGCCTTAATCTTGTTCCATCTCATAAGACAATGCCATTAAGCTATCGTTCAGGTGTACATTTTCAACAGTTGCGTTCGGATAATCTCCAAGAATATCATAATGCGAAAAGTTCCAGAA
This sequence comes from uncultured Clostridia bacterium, assembly GCA_947630655.1. Lineage (GTDB taxonomy): Bacteria > Bacillota > Clostridia > Oscillospirales > Ruminococcaceae > CAG-115. The sequence continues at coordinate 2,094 of CANRIQ010000121.1, forward strand.
CGCCGAAATTCCGCTCTCCGAAAGCACCTTAACCGTGTCGCCCGCAAGCTCTCTCGGAATGCACAAAATAGCCATTTTCGGGGAATATTCCGCGCAGAATTCTCTGAGCGTCTTTGCGTCCCGCACAATATGCCCCGCAATTTTTTCGCCGACGACAGCCGGGTCGCGGTCAAAAATACCGATAAGCTTGAACCCGAACCGCTTGAAATCCAGATGCGACGACACCGCGCGCCCGAGATTTCCCGCGCCGACAATTATCACCCTGCGGTCGCCGACAATTATCACCCTGCGGTCGCCGTTCAGGTGCAGAATAGAGCCGATTTCGGCGTGAAGCTCGGCGATGTTGTAGCCGTAGCCCTGCTGTCCGAAACCGCCGAAGCAGTTGAGATCCTGCCTTATCTGCGACGCGGTAAGCCGCATTCTCTCGGACAATTCCCGCGAGGAGATTTTTTCCATTCCCTCTTTGAGAAGCTCCTCCAGAAATCTGTAATATCTCGGCAATCTCCGTATTACCGACATTGATATATTTTTTTCCTGCATAACCTTTCCCTTTTTACATAAATTATATTTTTCAGAGCGGAAAAAGTTGAAGAATGCTCCGTTTACATAAGCTTCGCAAGACGCGCGTTAATCTCTTTCAGGAACGTTTCTGTATCGACAACGCGCTTTTCGGGCAGCTTGCTCATCGCCGCAAGATTTTTGTCCATAATGCCCTCTTCCATGGTCTGAATGGACGCTCTTTCAAGTTTGTCTGCGTACTCGCACAGTGCGGGGATATTGTCAAGCTCGCCGCGCTTTCTGAATGCGCCGCTCCACGCGAAGATTGTAGCGATAGGGTTCGTGGAGGTTTTTTCGCCCTTGAGATACTGATAATAATGACGTGTTACAGTGCCGTGAGCCGCTTCGTACTCATAAACTCCGTCGGGCGACACCAGCACCGAGGTCATAAGCCCCAGCGAGCCGAACGCGGTTGCAAGCATATCGCTCATTACATCGCCGTCGTAGTTTTTGCATGCCCAGATAAATCCGCCCTCCGAGCGCACAACACGCGCTACAACGTCGTCTATCAGCGTGTAGAAATACTCAATTCCCGCCGCCTCAAACTTCGCCTTGTATTCGTTCTCGTAAATTTCCGCGAAAATGTCCTTAAAACGGTGGTCGTAGGTCTTGGAGATAGTGTCCTTCGACGCGAACCAGAGGTTTTCCTTCACATCTAACGCATAGTTAAAGCATGCTCTCGCAAAGCTTGAAATCGAGCTGTCAAGGTTGTGAACGCCCTGAACAATGCCGTCCGAGGACTTGAAATCGTGGATAAGAGCGCGGGTTTCCGTGCCGTCGGGATTGGTAATCACAAGCTCGGCTTTCGAGCCTTTGGGAGCCTTAAGCTCGGTGTTCTTGTAAATATCTCCGTAAGCGTGACGGGCGATAGTAATAGGCTTTGTCCAGGTGGGAATGTAGGGAGTAATTCCCTTTACGAGAATAGGCTTTCTGAAAACGGTTCCGTCCAGAATAGCGCGGATAGTGCCGTTCGGCGACTTCCACATCTCCTTCAGCTTGTACTCCTCCACGCGCTGTGCGTTCGGGGTGATAGTCGCGCATTTTACCGCAACGCCGTATTTTTTCGCGGCATTCGCGGAGTCAATAGTCACCTGATCGTTGGTTTCGTTTCTGTGAACCAGCCCGAGGTCGTAGTAATCGGATTTAAGGTCGATGTAAGGCTCTATAAGAATATCCTTTATCATCTTCCAGATAATTCTTGTCATCTCGTCGCCGTCCATTTCGACAAGCGGCGTGGTCATTTGGATCTTTGCCATAAAAGTTACCTCCTTAAATTTACGGTATCGCGAAAATGTATTTTTTATCCCCGCCGAAACGGTTTATCGCCCGCTCGAACATCGGGAGAACCTCGTTTTGGTAATTTCCGAAAACCCCGCACCCGAACGCCCCCAGTATCACCGTTTCGCAGTCTGTTTCCGCGCAAAACGACACAATTTTGTTTATTCTGCGCTCCATAGTGAGATTTGTCTGTTCTCGCGGGAGCGCGTGCGCCTTGTGGCGGTTTACCGCGGGCACGGTGAGAAAATCGCACAAAACGGGCTCGGCTAGTGCCTTTCCGAAATCGTCTCTTACCACGGGGACGTTCTCCGAAAATATCATGCCGTCGGTGTATTCAACCCCGCCGCGCTTGTTGTCCTCGTAAAATGCCGTCACACCGCGCAAAGCGTAATACAGCCCGCTTGCCCTGCAAAGGCTTTCCTCCTGCGCCCTAGCCCCCGTAAGATAGCCGCCGCCGGGGTGATACGCGCTCGCAAAATTCAGCGCGATTGGGCGGCTTTCGCGGTTTTCGATAACGCAGGCTATTGTTGTCTGCTTTACAAGGCTGTCCGAGAGCTTAAACGGCACTTTTCGCGTGCGTTCTGTCGGCGAATAATCCTTTATATAGGTTGACTTCATGCCGTCAAACCTGCCCTCGGCGAACATTCGCTCGTTTTCGGCGTTTATCTGTCTGAAATCCATAGTTCACCTGTTATTTTTTACCAAACAGCCCGAAAATCCCGCATTTTTCGGATTTCAAAGGCTTCACGGGCTTTCCCGTCGCCACGGAAATGATCTCCGCCTTCGTCAGCGCGCGGATAAGCCTCCGGTCGTCGCCCGACGCGATAAAATACGGTTCAAGGCGTTTCATAGCCTCGTGATATTCTACCATACCCTCAACTTTTCCCGTGGGATTTTTCTTGCCGGGCTGCGTCACAACCGTCACAAACGAAATCATCCACACGCTTATGGTCTTGCCGGGAATATCCCACTGCTTTTCGGGGAACAGCGGGAACAGCGAATCGGTGTCCTCCGTCAGCGCAAAGCCCACCATCAGCGTTCCGTCCTTTTCGTAGACCTTTGGGTTCGCCTTGTACGCCTCGCTCCAGCGTTTTTTAATTTCGTCGTCCATGGGTTCTCCTTTACTAAGCAGGTAAAACGTAAATTCCTCGCTGCTGCCTGCGGCTAACTTGAAAGCGTTTCTCCCGTTGCCGCGGATATAATCTTCTTTTTCAGCGCACAGAAAGTTTTTTCACGGACGCTTTGGTTCGGGGGACAGAGGGAGCGTCCTCCCTCCGGACTCCGTTATTTTTTATTTGCCCTCTTTTGTGAAGTTCAGCAATCCGCCCGCCAGCATCATACCGCGTCCGCGCTCGGACAATTCGCACTTCACCTCAAACGAAAAGCCCTTTGTCTTGTCCTCGACAACTATCTTTCCGTTTGTCTTGATAATCTCGCGGATATTCGCAAGAACCAAGGTGTCGCCCTGCTCAATTTTGTCGTAATCCGCCTCGTTTACGAATTCCAGCGGCAAAATTCCGTTGTTTATAAGGTTCTGGCGGTGAATTCTCGCAAAGCTCTTGCAGATTATTGCCTTAACCCCGAGATAGAGCGGAGCCAGCGCGGCATGCTCTCTCGACGAGCCCTGACCATAGTTCACGCCGCCGACGATGATCGAGGTTCCCGCCTCTTTTGCGCGCTTCGGGAACGTCTCATCGCAGACCGTGAAGCAATATTCCGAGATAGCCGGAATGTTCGACCGAAGCGGCAGAATTTTCGCGCCCGCAGGCATAATGTGGTCTGTCGTGATGTTGTCGCCGACTTTGAGCGTCACACCGCTCTCAATCGTTTCCGCAAGCGGCGCAGCCTTCGGAAACGGCTTTATGTTCGGTCCGCGGAGAATTTCCACGTTCGGCGCGTCAGCCTCCGACGCAGGCTGTACTATCATATTATCGTTAATCATAAACTTCTCGGGCATAACGTAAGGCGGCATGCTCCCTAGCCCTCTGGGGTCTGTGAAAACGCCCGCAATAGCCGAAGCCGCGGCGGTTTCGGGGGATACAAGGTAAATCTGACCGTCCTTTG
>CANRIQ010000122.1 GCA_947630655.1 uncultured Clostridia bacterium
TGTTTTACTGCCTGGGGAATTATATTTCCTCGATGACGGGAAATCCGACGTCAATGGTGGGAATGCTCGGGAGGCTTACGGTTACAAAGCAGCCGAACGGGGAAATTGTTCTCGAAAACCCCGAGGGCGTGCCGATAATAACGCATATAAACGCCAACGCAAGCGATGTTTCGATTTACCCGTGGAGCGAGTATACAAAGGAGCTTGCGGCGGTTCACGGAACGCCGGGATTTACCTACGCGCTCGCCCAAAAGCTGATAGAGGATTATGTGTGCATAAAGGACATTCTCGACTGATAACCGAAAAAATCCCCCGGACGGCATTGCCGCTCGGGGGAAAAGTGTTTATTTGGGGAAGTGTTTAGTCCAAAGAACCGTATATCTTGGCAAACGCCTCTTTAGCCGCGTCAATGACAGCCTTATCGGTATTTACCTTAACAGCACCTTCCTTGTTTTCGTTCTGCCAAACATTGAGAGCGACATAATAGTTGCCGGTGTCGACATATTTACCGGGCTCTTCTTCTTCGACGTACTCACTGTAGTATACAGTAACATTATGGATCTTGTCTGCGCCGAGTTTCTCCTTCAAAGCGGATGTCAGCTTTTCTCCGATCTCGTTTTGCAGCTTGTCGGTAAGCCCGCCGAACTTCTTGTCGAATTTCTCTGCGCTGCAAAGTACTCCTGTTGTCCAAATCATAATTTTTTCCTCCTAAAGAAAAATTTTTTCTGCGCCCGTCCCGTTGTTCCCCCGAAAGCCCCGAACGGGCGCGCAAAACAGGCTTTCAAGGGTTTATTTTATGCACCGCACGCGCGGCGCGGGAAAACTGATTATCAGGGGCTGCTATGCTTCACATCAAGCCGTTTTCTCTTCGCCAGCGTTCTTCGGCTTCTTCCTCCTGTTGGCGGAAATTCTCAAGCATACGCTCTCCTTCCTCCCGGATCTGTCTTGATCTTTCTTCGGCATGCTCTCTCTCTTCCTCCGCAATGCGGTCTTCCTCCTCAAATCTTTTCTGGAGCTCCTCACGCAAATCAAACGTGTTCGAGGAGGAACTGCTGCTGTAGCTGCTGTAACTGCTGTGGTAGCGTTCTTTTTTTGCTTTCTCATTATGGCTTATGGAACAAATCAGCACCACAGCTCCTATTATCGCAATAAACCAGCCTACATTTTCAAAGTCCACCAGTCCGTAGCCTATCAAGCCTATAGCAAACGGAAAACCGCTGCATTTTTTGTTTACAGCGCAGATAACAATGCAGATAACCAACGCCACGAGCGCGACAGTAAAGCTGTCTCCAAAGAAAGCTATCAACGTCACCATAAAGCACAAGCCCGCAATAACACTCGCCCAAAATGTTTTCATAACAAATGTTCACCGTCCTCAATTAAAAATGCACTGTCCAGCCCTGACCGTTTTTGTCAACATATGTAAAACCGTCGGCGGTTGCGTGAATTTCAAGCTGATTGCCGTCAAGGTCATACAAGCGCAGATTTCGGTTCGCCTGCGACAGATTAACTTCATCGGTCGCAGAAGCATCCGTCCACCCGGAAGCAAAGTCAACTTTGCGAACTGATATGTATTTATCCTCTGCCAGACCATGGCAGCTTGCCCCCAGAAGAAGAACATAAGAATTACTGTCTATTCCGCCCGTGAAATCCGTATAAGTCCACTGCCCGTCCAGCTTTACAAGATTCCATGCGTGATGGTCTGCATCGCTGATGTGACGGCTTATGCACCAATATGTTTCAATGCCGCATTTAGGCAATATATAGCACAAAGCCGTTGCATATGCCTCGCACACGCCGCAGTGGTCGATAATCATATCGCTAGCCTCGTGCCTTTCCAGAGTTGCGTCATACTTCGTGTTGTTGTAAAACCACTTTTTCAGCTTTATAAGCTTTTGCAAATCGGAAATATTGCTGTCCGTCAAACCGAGGTCACTGGCTATGTTATACGCAGCAAGAAGAGTTTCGGCTTCTTCCAGAAGGTAGGTGCTGTCACTGAAATAATTGTAATAAAGACCATACCCCGGTGCAGGCTGTTCCTTACCGCAGTATTTGCAAACCTTTTTCAGCAATTTTCCGGGTTGACTTTTGGTAGGTTCGGGCGAGCCTACATTTTCATAGACGTGGCTCATAAAACTGAATTTTTGACCGGGACAATATATTCCGTCTCTCGGATCGCTCTCTGAGGACGATTTGCTTGACGAACTCGACGAGCTCGACGAACTCGACGAGCTTGACTGTACGGGCTTGCTTGAAGATACAGCCGACGAGCTTTCGGAACTTTCCGGGCTTGAAACGGCGGACGAGCTTTCCGTGCTCGATGAGCTTTCCTGGCTGTTCACGCTTTGCGGAGTATAGGAATTCGGCGAGCTGTATTCGCTGTCGTTCGAGCTGCACCCCGCAAGGCACGCCGCACAAAGCACGGCGGCTATTATACTTTTGATGTTTCTGTTCATTTTAGTTCCTCCTGTTTTATGTGCCGTGAACACACGGCGTCTCTTTACTATTCCATTATACACCCATTGAATGCGTTTGTGGTCTGCAAGTTAGTGATACTAACTAATTTTTTTTACAAAAATTTTCAAAAAATGACTTGAAATTGTATAATATATATGGTATACTTGTATTCGGGAGAGTGAAAAGCTTATGATTGAAATTAACGGCAAAAAATTTTGCGAAAATTGTTTTGAACCCGTGACGGGCGCGGTTTGCAAAAGCTGCGGGTTCAATTCCGAGGAGGGTTCGCCCGACCCGACAACGCTAAGCCCCGGAAGCGTTCTGATGAACAGATACGTCGTCGGGCGCGTTATCGGAAAAGGCGGGTTCGGAATTACATATTTGGCGTATGACGCGCTGGTGAATAAAAAAGTTGCCATAAAGGAGTATTATCCTTACGGATTGGCTCAGCGAGTGACCGAAAGCACGCAAGTCGCGGTAACTTCCGCCGACAGCGCAGAGGCTTTTAAGCTTGGTGCTGAGAAATTCTACAACGAGGCAAAGCTGGTTACAAGATTTAACGGCAATCCGAATATAGTGGGCGTTTATGATTGTTTTTATGAAAACGGCACTGCGTATATTGCAATGGAGTACTTAAAGGGGCAGACGCTGAAGGAATATATCCGCGAAAACGGGGTGCTTTCCGCGCCGAAGGCGTTGTATGCCGCAAAAAGCATAGTAAACGCGCTTATCGTGGCGCACAGCGCGTCGGTGCTGCACAGGGACATTACGCCCGATAATGTTATTCTCTGCGAAAACGGGGATATAAAGCTTATCGATTTTGGTGCGGCGCGGCAGGTTGTAGCCGAATATTCGCAGACCTTCTCGGTGATTTTAAAGCCCGGCTTTGCTCCGCCCGAGCAGTACAGGAAAAAGGGCAATCAGGGTCCGTGGACAGATGTGTATGCGTTGGGAACAACGCTTTATTTTATGCTTACGGGGGATATTCCCGAGGATCCCACGGGGCGTTTTGATGACGACGATACGTTTAAGGATAATAATTTCGATGTTGAACCCGCTTTGTGGTAGGTAATTACAAAGGCTGCAAAGCTGGATATTGACGAACGGTATAAGGACGCTTTGGAGCTTAAAAATGCACTTGATAAGATAGACATAAAACCCGAGCCGATAATCGCGCCCGCAGACACCCCGAACGAAGCCGCAGAGCCTGCGGGAAGCGTTTCGGAGATGAATGTTTCAATAAGACCGCAAAAGCCCAAACAGAGCTTTTTTCGCCGTCATATCCGCACGTTCGTTGAAATAGCCTGCGGCGTGCTGGTGGCGGCTATTATTATTCCGCTTGCGGTAAAGGCGTTTAAGCCCGTAGAAAACGTTTCGCCGAACGATAATTCGTCCTCGGAAAGCAGCTCGCAGAGCTCCGACAGCAGTGCCGTTGCAACGCTCGGGAATAAGCCCGATATAGAGGCGGAGGGCTTTTCAAAGCCGCTTTATTCCTGCCTTCGCGGGGATACGAAAGCTCTTTACGAGTATATATATTCGGGCGTTCGGGCAAACGAGAAAAATATAGTTGTGCCGTCGCTTACATATAAAGTTTCGGATATTGAAGACGTTTTTAATTTTGTGCTTAACGACAACCCGTATTTTAACGACACGCAGGGCTTTAATCTCAGCTATAACGATTTGAACAACAACAGAGAACCCGACCCCGACGAGTATGTAAACTCGATTTCTCCGATATATACGGGAATTGACAGAATGGAGGCTAACGATTATATATTAAATTCCATTCACGAGACAGCGGGGGACAAGGACGACAGGTCAAAAATACAACTGCTTTGCGATATTCACGATATGATTTTAAACGAGGTTCAGCATGTTGCGAGAAACTCCAACCCCACCGCTTCAACCACTCACGGGGTGCTTATAGACCATGCGGCGGACGATCTGGGCGTTGCAAGAACGCTCTGCGATTACGCGCAAAGGCTGGGCTTTGAAAGCTATGTCGCCGACACCGACTTCGGCGGGCAGGATTACACCGCGATCGTCCGCATTAAAATCGAGGATAAATGGTACAACATTTCCACCTTTATAAACTCGCTTATGACAGTGGACACGGTGCATGAAATTCCGCTTACCGAGGAAGGCAAAATCACGCATTTCTGGTTTTTGTTCTGCGATGACCCTATAGCTATGGGAGCGATAAATTTGCAGGGTGATTTCGGCGAGGAATTTGCGCCGATTATGCCTATAACAAATGCTGACGAAGCCGGCGAAACCGTCGATACTGAAAATTCCGACGAGGAAACCATTTCAAATTACTACATCGAGGTGTATTTAAACAAGAATCTGTACGGCTCGTCAAACGAAGATACATATAATGCCCTGCTTGAGGAAACAAAGGCATGGTTCGACAATAAGGACGGCGATTTTGAATTCTATCTGACGAGTGACTGCGTTGACGATTTCTGGAACCTTATCCGTGACACTTATAAGTCCGATCTTTCGGCAAAATACGGAATAAATATTTCCGATTATTCCGGGGAATACACGGGCGACGCAATCCGCTTCAGCTTTGAAGCATAAAAAGCATAAATACACAAAAAAAGCCTCCTCAAATTATGAGGAGGCTTTTTATTCAGATTTACAGCTTATACAACGCTTTTGCCCCAGATAAAATCCACCGCGTCAAGGTACTTCATATTATGCTTCACCGCGTAAAATACCCTTGCGTCCACAAGATTTCGCACATACAGCGTCGGTTTTTCCGCAAGCCGCAGCAGGCGGTTTATCTGCTCTATATCAAGCTTCAAAATCAATGAAATTTGCAGCAGAATATTCCTTGTGACAGGACGCGTTCCGTTTAATATCTGATAGCCGTAATTCCGCGAAACATTAAGCGTTCGGATAACATCGGCTTTGGTCATTCCCTTTTCGGCTATGTAGCGGTTTAAAACCTCGGTAAACTCCGAAGGCGGATTATTTTCGATCATTTCCTTGTCGAAATCTCCCGGGGTGTTGAGCTTTTCTTCAATATCCGATGTCTGCATAGAATTACCCCCTGTTGGCAGTTTACAGTGTACAGTTTACAGTGTATAGTAGTATGTGCGTTCGCTTGCGCGAACGGATTTGGATTGTCATAAAAAGGGTAGGTTGACGATAAACTTAAAGACAATCTGAACTATCCGCGAAGCGGATACTTACTACTGTACACAGCGTTATCCGCCGTTAGGCGGATAATGCGTACATTGTACACTGTAAACTGCCTATCCGCCTGCGGCGGATATTATTAGATTGTAACAAAGAGTATATGTTGTCAACCTTGCCTCTTACAGACAATCTAAACTATCCGCGAAGCGGATACTTACTACTGTACACTGTTCATTATACACTGTAAACTGCCTATCCGCCTGCTGCGGATATTATTAGATTGTAACAAAGAGTATATGTTGTCAACCTTGCCTCTTACAGACAATCTAAACTATCCGCGAA